>NZ_JAVKBY010000194.1:0-18067 GCF_040222985.1 Coleofasciculus sp. F4-SAH-05 | reverse complement strand
TTGCTTCGGTGCAAATAAACTCTAAAACTGCGGCTAGCTCTTGATCTGGATTTAACAATACTTGCTGACAACCGTACAAGAATACTACCTCCCTGTAATGGGTTTTATTATATCACTTGAGGAGGTTATTGCGGGATAAATACCCCTGTCTTCACGACTTGCTCGGTTTCATCCCTCGGATGAATCGCGAGGGAACCTGCACCATCGCTTTTCTGTAAGAATAAAGAATAGTTGTTACCCTAAAGGTTAAAATTTTCATGATGGCTGAAATAACCATCTACTCATGATAACCCTTCTGCCTTTTGCTGAGGATAGTACTAAGCGGTTCGGCATTTAGATTGGGATACCTCAATCCCCAGGAAGGCAACAGGCAACACCTCGACTTACCTCGACTTCGCTCGGTAACACGCTCGGTGTGTCACAGGCAACAGGGAATACACTACACAATTTAAATGCGTCTTAGCTTATCTTCCCCAGCTTCCAGACGTGCCATGGCACGTCTCTACATTGCTTCCCCTCACGTTTGTGCGGGTAAATAAACTGTAAATAAACTACCTTTGCCCAACTCACTCTCGACTTCAATCCTACCCTGATGAGCTTCTACAATCCGACGAGACAAGTATAATCCCAAACCACTCCCCGATCGCTTATGCTTTCCTTGGCGAAATCGCTTGAAAAGAGTGGCAAGATCTTCTGGACAAATACCTGATCCCGTATCTTGAATGGAAATTGCCACCAAAGGGGGTTGACCATCTGCCGAGTTTGTGAAATTTGATTCTAAACCTAAATTAACATCGACCGATCCTTGTTCCGTAAACTTGACCGCATTGCCGATGAGATTAGTAAATACGCGGCGGAGTTCGAGCCGATCGCCCATCACCTGACAATCGTCTGAATTGAATAAATCAGCGCACTCTCCTAGATTCAGCGTTAACGCTAATTCTTTTTCTTGGGCTAAAGGAGTTAATTCCTGAACAACTTCCTGAATCATTTCCTGAGGATTTATCGAAACAAACGTTAACTCTTTAGACCCAGCATCGTGGCGATAGACTTCCAACACCGTATTCACCATCTGGACTAAATGTTGATTGCTTTGTTGGATAGAAACGACGGCTTCCCCGGCTGAATCAGGAAGCTGTCCAAAGCTTCCCTTTTTCAATAAACTCAGCATTCGATCAGCTGCGACTAAGGGGGTTCGCAAATCGTGGGTGAGACGAGAGACGAAATCCTCTCGCTGACGCGCCAGTCGCACTTGTTCATCAATACTATACTTAAGTCGCAGTAGCGATCGCACTCGCGCTAATAACTCACCGACATCCACGGGTTTGCGAAGAAAATCATCCGCTCCCGCATCGAGTCCTTCAATCGCACTCGACTGTTCATACGCGGTGATCAGCAAAATTGGGATAAAGGGCAAACTGCTATTTTGACGAATCCGCCGAGTCACCTCATAACCATCCATTTGTGGCATCATTACATCCAGCAAAATTAAATCAGGAGGTGATTTTTCAACTATTGCTAATGCCGAATATCCATCTTCAACTAAACTGAGTTCATATCCTTCAGTTTCTAAGATGGTTTGCATTAGGAATAAATTGTCTGGCGCATCATCAACTGCTAGAATTCTCTCTATCTTTGGCTCAGGTAGATTCATTTTTCATCTAGTTATACTTGAAAAGCATCATAGCTCACAAACGTTTTAAAAAAATTCAATTATAAGCAGGTAATTTAATTTCTGTCAACTTCCCCGAATAAGAAATATAACGCGGCAATTCGACGCGAAAAATTGACCCTTCTCCCACTTGACTTTCTACCGTAATCTTGCCCTGCATCAATTGAACTAAGGATTTAGTCATTGCCAATCCTAGCCCTGTACCGGGGTATTGACGGGCTATGGTCTGATCAACTTGGCGGAAGGCGTCAAAAATATAGTCTAATTCGGCTTGAGACAGACCAATTCCCGTATCCTCAACGTCAATGATCAGTCGTTGCGATTCAACCTCGTATACATTGACCCAGATCGACCCAGATTTGGTAAATTTCACCGCATTCATGAGCAGGTGTTTTAAGACCTTATGCAAACGAGAGCGATCGTTGATAACTGAGGAATTTTTTAGTTGCATTTTTATCGATAAGTCTAACCCTTTCTGGAGTGCCAATGGACGAACATCATTAACAGTGGAATTGACCACTTGCTCGATATTAAATTCTTCAGCTTTAAGTTTCAAAGCCCCGGCTTCAATTTGAGCAAAATCCAAGACTTCACTTAAGAGGGATAACAGGTGTTTGCCATTTTTCAAGATACATTGCACCATCTTTAATTGTGATGATGTCAGTGATCCATGGCGTTGGAGTAGGAGCATTTGAGCAAAGCCGATAATCACATTCATCGGCGTCCGCAATTCATGGGACGTCGTTGCTAAAAACTGCGATTTAAGTTTAGAGAGTTCTTTTAATTTTAAATTTTGACGTTGAATTTGTTGCCGTTGTTGGGCTAATTCTTGATTTTGCCGGACTAACTGTTCATTCGTCTGGCGCAACTGCTGATGAGCCAGTTCCACCTGCTGTTCCGCTTGGTAAATGCGAATCGCGTTTTGCAGAATCCGTCGTAAGCTTGTCGGTGAAACCTTATCCGGAGACAGGTAGTCTGACGCCCCAGCTTTCATCAGCGCCACGGCGACTTGCTCATTACCGTGAGCGGTGATTACCACCAAGGGAATCTTGACGCCAGCCTTTCGCAAATCCTGCACCAGGCTTAATCCATCTTTGTCGGGGAGGCAGTAATCTAGAAAGACACAGTCAAATGTCTCACGGTTAATGAGAGCGATCGCGCTATTATAGTCACAGGCTTCAACATAATTGATTGACAAGCCCGTGGCATCCAGAGCTTGACGCACAGCTAGGCGATCGATGTCCTCATCATCAACGATCAGAATATTGAGCATTTTTTTCATAACCAACAGAAGTTGAGGTTTCTTCATCACCAACGTCAGCATCAAGCTCACTGGTGTATCCCAGGGAAAATGGCAACTGGTGCGTCAAGGCTATTGACCTAACGCACAACTGACTTAATGGAGGTTGCAGCTTATTCCTGGAAGTGAGTTTGCCTAAGCTGGCATTGAAGACAGTCCAACCTTTGTCTTAGATTGTATGCTCATAGCTATGGTTTTCGTCTCAGTCCATAGGCATAATCACTGGACAGTCTCTTGGCTGGCAAATTTTTGGCTCAACTGAAACAGCCTAATACTATTGATAGATGTACATCTGCCACGGATCTGCCATAGTGTTGATTATCTTTATTGCCGCGTCGCACTAACGAGGGAGGAGTAATCGATGCCGATAGCAATACTTGACTTTTTAGGCTCAAGGATGCTAAGGCAAGATTTATCCTAGTCTGACCTGACTCCAGGGTATCAGCGCGATCGGAAAGGAAGAATAACCTACTCCGGCAAGGAAGCCTCCGTTGTAATCTGTGATTCAACGCTCTGAGGAATTGCCAGTCCGTTACTTCATAGTGATTAAATCTAAGGATGGATTAGGTTAGGCTGAATAATGAAAATTCCCCAAATCCGAGAGAAGGAGTCAAACAGTCCCCCATCTCTCAATGACCAAGATCAAACGAATTTGAGTTCTGAAACATTGATGGTGAGTCCTATGCGTGTCGTCCTGATTGAAGACCATAACCTTACGCGGATGGGTTTACAAGCCGCTTTACAAGAACAGGATGGAATTGAAGTCGTCGGAGAAGCGGCGAATGCGACTCAAGGATTGAAGCTGCTAGAAAGCCTGAAACCCGATGTCGCTATTGTGGATATCGGTTTACCGGATATGGATGGCATTGATTTGACTCGCAAGTTCAAGAGTAGCCATGCAGATACCCAGGAGCCAGAAACAAAAGTTCTCATCTTAACCATGCATGATAGTGAAGATGCGGTACTAGCTGCTTTTGCGGCTGGAGCCAATTCCTATTGCATGAAGGATATTGAAATTGAACAGCTTGTAGAGGCATTAACCGTAACCCAGGAAGGAAACTCCTGGATTGATCCAGCGATTGCCAGTATTGTTTTGCGACAGGTAAAACGAGAGACATCATCTCAGGTAGAGGCGGCGAATCAAGAGCGAACTGTTAAGATTGATGCGGTAGGTCTAGAGTACGAACAAGTCATCGAAGCCTATCCCTTAACTGAACGGGAATTAGAGGTGCTTGAGCTAATTGTGGCAGGAGCGAGTAATGCCACGATCGCGGATAAGCTTTATATTACGGTAGGCACAGTAAAAACCCATGTTCGCAATATTCTGAATAAGCTCTGCGTTGATGACCGCACTCAAGCCGCTGTCCATGCACTCCGTTCTGGATTAATTACTTGATATAGAGACTTTTATGGCACGTCTTGATCCAGTACCGAGGATAAGTAGGTTGGTGAAATTCAATTCATGAAGAAACTTTTTCTTTATCCGTCTTTGGATCTTTGACTTTAGCTGGTAGGTAAAAGCTAAACGTCGAGCCAACATCCACCTCACTTTCCACCGTAATATTACCGCCCATCATCTCACAGAAACGTTGGCAAATTGCCAATCCTAGACCCGTACCTCCGTACTTTTTCGTGGTAGAATCATCGGCTTGGACAAACGGCTGAAATATCTTTGCCACCTGCTCTGGACTCATGCCAATGCCAGTATCGGAAACCGAAAAAATAACCCAATCCGAGGTTGGGTCGTCATTCCCAGCATCAGGCATTGAAGCACTACCGAGGGTTGCTGATGAAACCAATGAGGATACTCCATTCGCCAGTAGCCTTTTAGCGTCCCGTTTCGAGTGACCATTTTCCTCATCTTGACTTCCACGAGTAACACTCAGTATAATTGTGCCGTTCTCCGTGAATTTGGCAGAGTTGCTAATTAGGTTTAATAGCAACTGCTTAATCTTAGTTCGGTCAGCATACATTGTGCCAAGGGACGCCGTGCCATGAACCTCTAGAGTATTAGTCTTTTTCTTGATTAGGGGTTGTACCGTCTTCTGAACTTCAACGATTAAAGTAGAGATATCGAAGCTTTCCAGATAAAGGCTCATCTTCCCAGCTTCAATTTTAGAAATGTCCAGAATATCGGTGATCAGATTCAAAAGATGGAGTCCAGAGTCGTAAATCTGCTGGAGATCCGGGACAAAATCGGTATACCCTAAATCCTCGGCATCCTCCCGCAGTAACTCACTTAAGCCGAGGATACCATTCAAAGGCGTTCTTAATTCATGACTCATACTAGCAAGAAAGGCACTCTTCGCCCGATTAGCCGCTTCCGCTTCTTCTTTTGCCTGTTGGAATTCAATTTGGACTAATTTCGCATCTGTAATATCCCGAACAATCGCTAAAACTTCCCGTTTACCACTAACCACCAACCGTGCTTCAAAATTCCGGCGATGATCCTCGACAAACAACTCATACTCAAAAATTTGAATATCTTGAGTCTTTAACGTTCGCTCGACATACTCTAAACATAATCGAGCCACCTCTTGGGGTAAAACATCAGAGACAGGTTGACCGACCCATGTTTCTGATGATTGTAGGTAAGACTCTCCTTTTGGTGCTTTAAAATCCAGAAAGATCCCATCTGGGCTAAACCGAAACATTAAGTCGGGAATCGCATTCAACAAAGCACTATTTTTCGCTTCACTTTGCCGCAAATCTTCAGTCTGCTGTTCCAAACTTTCGATGAGGTGTCGCAGTTGGTCGGTCATGCTATTAAATGCACCCGCTAAAACCGCCAGTTCGTCATTGGTGTCAATCGCAATCTTCTGACTCAGATCCCCTTTCGCCAGATGCTGCGTGGCGGCGGTCATTTGCTTCAAGGGTTCGGTAATGGAACGGCTCAGAAGTAGTGCCACCAGCGTACCCACCATCGCCGCCGCCAGTCCCATGGCAATCCCTTCATTCCGCACTGCTGCCATCTTTACCTTCAGCGGGGCTGTCGATAGCCCAACACTAACTGCCCCAAGCCGCTGACGCCCCAAAACGACGGCTTTACCCGCAAGCAGTTGGTCAGCCTGCCACTTTAACACTGTTTCGTTACTTTCCACCAGTTCTTTACCTAAGGGATCAGGTTTGACCCCATAAGCTAAAACATTGCGGCTATAGGCATCCGCTAGCACCCGTCCATCTTTGTCATAAATCTGACCCGCCACTAATACTTGATCCTCGCCCAATTCTTCCATGAGTTCCTTCATAAAAGAGACATCGAGAAAGTAGAGCGAATCTTGATTGGCGACGACTAAGGTATCCAGCAATAGGTCAGCCTGCTGTTCTAGTTCATCGCGAAAGGTTTCTTGCTGACGGCGTAGGGATAACATCGTGACGCTGGCGACCGCCACAATCACTAATGTGGTCATCGCCAACGTTATTTTGGTGGCTAGTGAACCTTTTTTTGGGTTGAATCTAGCCATTAGACTTATCTTCCTCCCCTTATTCCGATAACTGTTACTTCCTGGCTGGTACATCTGGGCAAATTGTCGTTCAGGACAGCCTCTCCCCCTTATTTTTTCTCAACTTGTTCATACAACTGGCGCATTTTATCGAGACTGGTTTCAACGGGAAACTGGTCAAACTTGGTGGTTTGCTCAAAGGTGGTGAGTACCTCCTTACCCTCAGGGGTCTGATCCATTTCCATTAAGACCGTCTTAATCTGTTGTACCAACTCTGGGTCCATACCGGGTCTGACGATGACCAGATGGCGAGCAATTTTCTGAGTTTCAGCCAGAATTTTCAGCGCTTTGCGGCTTTCTGCGGGGATTTCTTCCAGGAATGAATAATCAGCCCCGCCAGCCGCGACTTCGCCACTCAGTACCCATTGGATCGTATTTTCATCATCATTACTGTAGACATATCCCACTTCATCAGCGGCGACAGCTTCATTTCGTGAGCCTTTTTCGACCATCTTCAAATCGGCGTCTAGCAGGGTATTCAGGGGTAAAAAATAGCCGGAGGTGGAGACGGGTTCCTCAAAGGCGATCATTTTTCCCTTAAGATCCGCTAAGGAGTCAATCTCGCTTTCTGCCAAGGTAAAGATCACCCCATAGTATTCACCCTTGCCATTCTTCCAGCGGCGCAGGATGGGTTCGGCTCCCGATTTATCGCTGACAATCATCGCGGGGTAGGGACTGTCCACGTAGATATCGACTTTGCCTTCTTTGAGTAAGCTTGCCATCGTATCTAAGTCGGGGGCAACTTGTACCTCACCGACACCAATGCCAAATTTTTCTAAGCGGGCGGCTAGGTAATCCGCCATGGGCTGGAACTTCTCTAGCTTGGCAGCGGCATTTTTGTTAACGTCGGCAAGGACAAGGGTTCCAGTAGCGGTGGATTGAGGGGTTGGCGTCGATGTTGGCGTTTGTGACAAGGTGTTCTCTTCGGTAGAACTACAACTTACGAGGGTGGTGAACAAACCCAGCAAGACAACCTCTTTCAAAAATTTTGGCAACATTTGTTTAACTCTCTTTGTTTAACTCTCAATGATCACAAATTGTCGTTGATAACCGTGCAGTTGTTTCGCCTCAGTTTTTCTTGTCTGTTTAGACTCGAAAGGCTTCTCCAGTTTCCAGGTATGGGGATACCGCTTTGTCTTTAAGATTATTTTGTCAGTTTGCTGAATACATATCAAATTTTGACAAATTTTTTCATAAAGTTTCCGTGAAGCTTTTTCGGGTTTGTGTTAAAGAGTTGATGAACTTCTCTCAGAACTCTTTTTTATTGGCGTAAGACTATGCTAAATAAGAAGTACATAAGTAGGTAGTTTGACTCGGCTTTTCAAGTTAAGTTTTGTAAACAAATTGCTCTGTCGCGCCTGGTGGTAATTGTGGATATGTAGTTCTGTCCCTGGCAAACAAACGGTGTTCATTTAGCTTAATTTATGAAGAAATGTAAAAACATCAGCCATTCTTACCCAAATCAGCGGCAATGTGGCTTGACAAAACGTAACTTCTTGGGGTGAATTATACCCACCCTCTTACTTATCGTTATCGATTGTATCCACATCAGGAGGTTCATCACCCATGTCCAGGCGTCAAAATTCACTCATTCATCGAATACCCAGTATCGTTCAGTCAACCCTACAGTCAGCCGTCTTACTCGGTATTATGGCGACACCAGCCGCCGCGATTAATCTCAACCTGAAACCCATCGGTTCATTCTCGACAGGTATTTTCGCGAACAACACAGCGGAACAAACGGCGTATGATCCGATCACTCAACGGTTGTTCGTGACCAGTTCCGGTCAAAAGCAGATTAATATCCTTGATATTAGCAATCCGATGGAGCCGTCGGAGTTCACAAGCATCAACCTGGCAAGCTATGGCTCACCCAACAGCGTCAGCTATAACAATGGTCGATTTGCTGTCTCTGTCACCAATGAGATGCCGCAAAATTCTGGTTTGGTGTTGTTCTTCGATGCGGAAGGGAATTCCATCCATGACCCGGTTTCCGTGGGTTCAGTCCCGGACTCACTCACCTTCACCCCAGATGGCACCAAGATTATTGTGGCTAACGAGGGGGAGTTGAGTGATGATTACCCAGATACTGATCCAGTGGGTTCGGTCAGTATCATTGACCTGACAACATTTAATGTAACCACGGCTAGCTTCAATAATGTTTCCCTACCGTCAAACGTTCGCCTGTTTGGACCCAACGCTGATAACCCAGCACAAAACATGGAACCTGAATTTGTGACCGTTTCTCAGGATTCCCAAAAAGCTTATGTCACCCTACAGGAGAATAATGCGATCGCGGTAGTTGATATCGCCAGTGGTCAGGTAGAAAAAGTAATCGGGCTGGGCTTTAAGGATTATAGCCTACCAGGAAATGCCTTAGACGCCAGCAATAAAGACGGTATCATCAACATCGCGAATTATGACAACCTGTTCGGGATGTTCCAACCTGATGGAATTACCTCCTATATTGTAGATGGTCAAACCTATCTGGTTACTGCCAATGAAGGTGACAGCCGGGACTTTGACTTTTTTAGTGAAGAGGCGAGGGTAGGCGACTTACTCCTTGATCCCCAAGCTTTCCCCAACGCCGCAGAATTACAAAAGGATGAAAATCTGGGTCGTTTAAAAGTCACTAACACTCTAGGGGATACAGACGACGATGGGGACTTTGACGAATTGTATACCTTTGGCGGACGTTCATTCTCGATTTGGGATACAGACGGCACACTCATCTTTGACAGTGGGGATGCCTTTGAACAGATTACAGCAGAGTTTCTGCCAGAGTTCTTCAACTCCAACGACGAACTCAACTTATTTGATGATCGCAGTGATGATAAAGGACCTGAACCTCAAGCGGTGACGATTGCGGAACTCTTTGGTCGCACCATTGCCTTTATTGGTTTGGAACGCATGGGTGGCATTATCAGTTATGACATCACTGATCCGTTTAATCCGTTCTTCCTCGATTACGTCAACAACCGCGACTTCTCCGTTGAATTTAACTTAAATGAAGAAGGATATCCTGATCCGACAGCCGAACAGTTAGCCGCTGTCGGTGATTTAGGGCTAGAAGGGTTACTGTTCATTGCGGCTAACGAGAGTCCTAATGGTAATCCCTTGGTGGTTACCGCCAATGAAACCAGTGGCACCCTGAGTGTCTTTGCAGTTGAAAGTGTACCGGAACCCAGTTCTGTCTTGGGTTTGTTAATGTTTAGTTCCCTAGGCTGGGTTGGATTAAAACGCAGATGCTCCACCAAATTCTCAAGATGGGGTAATTTGAACCAATAGTGGTTGGGGTATGAGTCCCCCGAATTAATTTGGGTGTAGAGACGTAGCCGGCTACGTCTCTACATCTTCGGATAATCATAAATACTGATTTAGGCATAGTTAATTTATTTAATTGGATAGAAGCGAAGATTTACAGGAATTGATAGGCTGAACCTAATAGTGAAACAAGACACAATAAACATTAAGGAGAGACTTCTATGAATATTATTGCTTGGCTCGTATTAGGTCTAATTGCAGGCGCATTAGCGAAACTCATTGCTAATAAACCCATTCCCATACCTTCAACCGTTTTAACCATGGGATCTTGCAACAAGCACTCATCTGTCGGTGTCGCGATTCCTAAACACTGATTCAATTCTGCTTGAGCGGCAGTACCTCCCACAACCAGTCCCACCGCACTACAACTCACGATAAATAGGCAAAGGCGAATGATTTTTCTATCCATGGATAGAGATATTAGTAGATAATTTGCCTTATCCTAACCTACCCAAGGCATTATTGGAAGCCTTTGGCGGCTTTCTTTTTCCGCTTACCTTTAGACTTGGATTTGTGAACCTCAGCGACAGCCGACTCAAACAGATTGTGCAAATGCAGGGGAACGCTAGCAATTTCTGGGAGTTCCGGTTCTAGGGGTTTATGAAACTCTTGGTGAAGTGTGGGTTATAAATCCTGCTTGAGATTAAAATCTGGACGATCTAATACCGTTTGTAGTACCTTCTCCAGTTGAGTGGGATACTCCTCGGCTAGTTGTTGCCAGATAAACAAGTTAATCTGAGGATCATTTAAGTATTTGTGGACTCGTTCTTCAGCATTGGGATAAGTTTGCCAGTCTTCGGATGTTAGCATCTCCTGAAACTTAGAGTAAGTGGGAAGAAACATTTGACCCCAACGGGGATGAGAAAAAACAGTAACCTGTTCAGCGTTGCGGATATCGTCTGGTAAATCTACCTTAGGCGTCACCATGGGAGAGTTGGTGGAGTTGTCCAACATATTGCTAACCGCGTTGGCGTCTGCGCCTGCTTCCACCGCCGCTGTTTTGATGTCCTCCTCATCCGTACCTGCATCTTGGATCATGTCTTTCAGGGATTTCGATGGATCAATCCCCGCCGCCATCAAACGTTCCTGGGTCATTTTATCCCGCAGTTGAGCCAATTTTTGATTAAGCTGGTATCCAGGAAGGGTAATGCGATCGCGTCCAAAAAAGTCTACAAATGCCTGATGATAGGTAGCGACAGACTCCCAAGCCTGTTCTAATAGTTCTGATGCGTCACGGTAAAGGGCATTTTTGTAGTTGTTCTTGAATTCTCCAATGGCTACGGCTAGCTTAGGCTGACTCAAGCGCCCTTTGGAAATGATTGGACTAGAAATCATCCAGTAGGTATCGGTGACAGGGGCGAGGCGAGTGAGTAAGATTTCCCCAACCTTAAACCGCCGCATCTGGTCTATGGTAGTGGGATGAGTGGGTTTGACGGTGTAATGCTTATCCGTTAGCCAATTTTTCAGTTCAAAGCCATCGGGAAGGATGTGGGTGAGTTCAAACAAGCCGATAAAGCTATCTCGCCAGCGGTTCAGCAGCGTGCGATCGCGGGATGTTAAATTAGGATGTCGTTCCAGGAACAGATCCAACGGCGTCTGTTTTTCCACGTCACCCTCAGTTAAGAAGGTATCAATCACCAAGTTGCGCTGGTTGATATCATAGGGTTCTCGCGTCAACTGATCAGCCGCATAGCTTTCCAAGGCGACGGCTAACTCTCCGTCTGCTTCCAGTACGAAGTCCGTTAGGGCTTGTTTCAGATCTTTGGCTTGCTCTAGAATTGCATCCACAGAGGTTTGCTCACCGCTCAACTCTACTAGGGTACAGCAATCAAGACGTGAATGCCTCTGTTATTAGGAATAAAATCAATTTAAGATTGATCCAGATCCAATATTTCGATTAACAAGATTGTTAATAATGACTCATTCTACTGACATTGCCACATTAGCCCGTTGGATGGCGGCTGACTTTAGTAACCAACAACAGGCTTTTGACAATCCGCCCTTTTACGCCCATATCCGGGTGTTTATGCGTCCCCTCCCCGCGTCACTCCTAGATGGAGTCAGTTTGTTGGTTGAACAAGCTTATGACTATCTTCTCAACGTCCCCTACCGCTTACGGGTGTTGAAATTAATGGTGGTTGGCGATCATATTGAAATTGAAAATTACACCGTTAAAGAACCCGAAAAATTTTACGGCGCCTCTCGTGATCTCAACCGCCTGCAAACCCTAACCACCGATCAGCTAGATAAACTTCCTGGTTGTAATATGATTGTGGAATGGACAGGGAAAAGCTTTCAAGGACACGTTGAACCGGGTAAAGCCTGTAAGGTTTTTCGCAAAGGTAAAGAAACCTATCTAGATAGTACATTTGAAATTGACGAAAATCAGTTTATTAGTTTAGACAGGGGACGTGATCCTATAACCGATGAACATATTTGGGGTTCCATTGCTGGTCCTTTTTACTTTGTCCGATGGGCTAGTTTTGCCGATGAAGTGAAAGTTTGAGCAACTGGTTAAATCTGATATTGAATATCGCTGATTTAAAACCTGATAAATAGCTGTAGGGGCATGGCATTGTCGTGTCCTTATAGATATCAGGTTGAACTGTATCATTTAATTTCTAAAATTAGCCGATCGCCAATCCCTCGACTACGATAGACAGTAGGATTAATCACGCGATCGCACCAACAGATCCCAGTTTTTCGATTGTTTGACTAGCCACGCATCAAGACGCAAAAAATCACCCTTCCGGAGGATGCCATGACTGCCGCCATTTCTATTGTCATCACTACATACAACCGAGAACATTACCTCGGTGCAGCCATTGACAGCATACTGGCACAAACTTGGGGAGATTTTGAGTTAATTGTGTGGGATGATGGGTCAACAGATGGGTCTGTGACTATTGCTCAAGACTATGCTAAACGCGATCCACGAGTCCGGGTCATTGCTGCTGAACATCAAGGACGAGGTATTTCCCTCCAACGTGCGATCGCGAAAACCACGGGTTCCTATATCGGTTGGGTAGATAGCGATGATTGGTTAGCACCCACTGCACTTGCAGAAACTGCCGCAATTCTGGATACTCAGCCAGATGTAGGGATGGTTTACACCGATTACTTAGATATTCATGAAAGCGGTAAAGTCATTGGTTACGGACAACGCTGTAGTGTTCCCTATTCTAAACAACGACTGCTGACAAACTTTATGACGTTCCACTTCCGGTTAATTCGTCGTTCTGTTTTCGATAGAGTTGGGGGAATTGATTTCCCAGCTGAATATGCAGAAGATTACGATCTATGTCTACGGTTGTCAGAAACGATAGAAATAGCCCATATTTCCAAACCTCTCTATTATTATCGCAGCAATCCTGAGAGTCTTTCCTATCAGAATCGAGTACAACAGATTTCCCATTGTCATGCAGCCATGAGACGGGCGCTGCAACGGCGGGGATTGAGCGATCGCATAGAGGTAGCTTTACAAACAAAAGGGACAGGCGCAACAATGCAGGCACGGTTCGCATTGAAACGCAAAACGCCGCTTCTATCCTCAACCCTGAAAATTGCTGGCTTATCTCTGGCAACTCTTTCAGGGGTGGCTATGATTGGGCAAAAAATAGTCCAAGCTCAATTGATTACACCCGCTAATGATGGCACGGGTACAATTGTCACGCCCTCAGGCAACCAAATCAACATCACAGGCGGTTCTCAATCGGCAGATGGCACCAATCTATTCCATAGTTTTGAAGATTTTGGAGTTGACAATAATCAGAGTGCTAACTTTATTTCTGAGCCAAGCATTAACAATATATTAGGGAAAATAATTGGAGGAGATCCCTCTATTATTAATGGGATTATTCAAGTGACGGGAGGCAACTCTAACTTATTTTTAATGAATCCGGCGGGAATAGTCTTCGGAGCAAATTCCCAACTTAACGTCCCGGCATCCTTTACCGCAACCACGGCAACTAGCATTGGGTTTAATGGAGGGTGGCTGGAGGCATTTGCCAGTAATGACTATACCAACTTAGTGGGAAACCCCAATAGCTTTCGGTTTGAAACCTTACAACCGGGAAGTATCATTAATATGGGAGACTTAGCTGTACCAGCCGCCTCGAATCTTTCCCTAATTGGGGGAACAGTTCTGAGTACGGGTACGCTGATAACGCCAGAGGGAAATATCACTATAGCCTCAGTACCGGGAACCAGTCGATTACAAATTAATCAAGCTGGACAAATCCTGAGTTTACAAATTGAACCGCCGACAACTAACCAAGGTAATCCAACACCGATTACACCTCAGATGTTACCTCAACTCCTTACAGGTAATGGTGTAGATACTAATTCCGACGTGACAGTTACTCCGGAAGGACAAGTTCAACTCACCAATTCAGGTACTGAAGTCCAAACTGGTGATGTCGCCGTTAATCAAATCAATGCTGGAACAGCTACCCTTTCAGCCCAGCAAAATCTGATTCTCATCGAGAGCCAACTTAGAACAAGTGAGGATATGAATCTCCTCGCTAACAACACAGTCTTTGTGCGTGATAGTATTGAGAATCCTTTTATTGCCCAAGCGGGTGGGAATCTTTATATTCGAGGAAATCTGGGCATTGATATCTTAGCGCTGAATCATCTTTACCAGACTCCCTTTGTCAGTGGAGGAGATCTAACTTTAGTCAGCGATGGAATTATTTCTGGAGATGCTCACTTTGCTAGTGGTGGCAGTTTTTCAATTTTAAACCTGTTGGGTAATTCTGGAACATTTTTAAGTAAAAAAGACCCGATTATTAGTGCTATTGGTGACGTAATATTCGGTGATTACACGGGAGTTTCGCTAAAAATAGAAGCGACAGGTAGTATTTCTGGGGGAAATATTACGATTACAGATGCAGACTTTACGCTCAGCGAGAGTGGAGATCCCGATAGTGGTATATTAAGCAATCAACCTGCGCTGATTTTACGAGCAGGTTTGGATACATTGGACAATCCTCCGAATGTTCCTGTAGATGCGGGAGAAACTTCTTTTGATTCATCAGGAGAACCATCGTCCCCTGGCAATGTAACGGTTGGCGATATTGCGGTTGGTATATTTGATTTTGGTGAAGGAGTTGACCATTATGGTGGTCCAGTCATTATCGAAGCGAGTGGAAATATTACCACAGGTGCGATTGATTCCTTTAATGATGGCTCTGGTGAGTTAGACGCGGGAAGTGTCACTTTAGAGGCTGGAGGAAATATTGAAACTGAAAATATTAATTCATCTGGTTTCTTTAGTAATGGTGGTAACGTAGATTTGCGAGCTGATGGCACGATAAAAACAGGTGCAATTAATTCCTCGACGGAGGGGTTTGATCCGGAAGGATTTGATCAGGTCGCAGGTTCTGTAATATTAGAGGCAGGAGAAAATATTGAGTTTACAACCATAGATACTTCTGCGATCGGTCAAATGATATCAAATGCAACAGCAGGAGATGTCAGCATTATCGCTAATGGAGTTGTGCAAGGAACGGGATTACTGGGTGCTACAAATACGACCATACTAACTCAGGCAAGTAGTGAATTGGGTGGGACAATTCAAAATGGTTCGGTTGAAATCCAACATAATGGCGGATCAGAGAATGTACCCTTTGTTGTTGGCAGTTTAACGACTAATAGTTTAGCCGGAAGTATCGATACTGGCGAAACTTCTTTGCCTTCAGGCTCATTTCCAGTTCTCCCAGAAGGGGGTGACGCAGATGATACTCCCAACGGTATTACTATCACGTCTGTTAATAGTCCACCCGAACTAACGCTAAATCCAACGCTACCCGACACAGAAGAAAATCAGCCTATTACGTTTACCTTTGAAGATTTACAGGCGACTCTGGAGGATGCAGATGGTGATACAAGTTTGTCAATTGTTATTGATCAAATTAATGCCGGAACATTAACTAGAAATGGAGTTATTCTAGAAGCAGGCGACACAATTGAGGAAGGAGATACTCTGGTATACACCCCGCCAACAGATGAGACAGGGGACATTTCAGCCTTTACCATTATAGGGAGCGATCGCGTCTCCTTCTCTGAACCACAACAGGTTAGTATTAACGTTGATGAACCACCAACGCCGATACCACCAACGCCGATACCACCAACGACACCACCAATCGAAATTCCACCAATCGAAATTCCACCAACGACACCACCAACGATTCCACTGACTGCCCTAATCCAAAATGAAGTTGAAGAAGAAATCGAATCCTTCCCAGTCGTCCAACCTATAGCATCCAATCGCTTAAGTACCCCAATCAAAAGCGAGACAGAAGCGCGTCAAATTCTCAGTGAAATTGAACAAGCCACTGGGGAAAAACCCGCACTCATTTATGTCAGCTTTGCGCCAACCGAAATCTCAAAAAACACAAACTATACCGGATTAGAAACGAATAATACCGAGGCGTTTGATAACTACTTCAATCGCTCTGAACCCCACGTTACAATTACCCCCCAAGATAGTGATCAATTAGAACTACTTATCATCTCCGCCGAGGAACCCCCGATACGGCGACGCATAGGTGGAGTCACCCGTGGGCAAGTTTTAGATGTGGCTCAAGAATTTCGCCGCAACGTGACTAGCGTCAGGATTCCCCGTGACTATCTCACCCCAGCTAAACAACTATATCAATGGCTAGTTGCTCCTGTAGAGGAATACTTAGAAGCTGGAGAAATTGATAACTTAGCCTTCGTTATGGATGAAGGTTTACGCTCTCTACCTGTCGCCGCCTTACACGATGGTAATGGCTTTATCATTGAACGATACAGTGTGGGCTTAATGCCAACCCTATCCCTAACCGATACTCGTTATGTGGATATCCGCAATGTTGGTGTTCTCGCCATGGGTGCTGATACCTTCGAGGATCTGAATCCCTTACCTGCAGTACCCTTAGAATTATCCGCGATCGCAGGTCCTCTGTGGCAAGGGAAAACCTTTCTTAACCAAGACTTTACCTTAGAAAATCTCAAGCAAATCCGCTCATCTCAACCCTTTGGTATTATCCACTTAGCCACTCACGGCGAGTTTCAATCGGGTAAGGCGTCTAACTCCTATATCCAGTTATGGAACCAAAAGCTCAGACTGGATCAATTGCGGCAACTCGGATTAAACAATCCTCCCACAGAACTGTTAGTCCTCAGTGCTTGTCGCACCGCCTTGGGAGACAGAGAAGCCGAATTAGGATTTGCCGGATTAGCCATACAAGCCGGAGTAAAGTCCGCCCTAGGCAGTCTCTGGTACATTAGCGATGCTGGAACTCTGGGATTCATGACTAGCTTTTATGAGCATTTGCACCAAGCCCCCATCAAAGCCGAAGCCCTACGGCAAACTCAACTGGCTATGCTTAAAGGTGAAATCCGGTTAGAAGACAAACAGCTACTCGTTGGAGATTTACGTATTCCCTTAAACCCCGAACTCGCCAAATTGCCAGATCAAGACTTTACCCATCCTTACTACTGGAGTGCTTTAACCCTGGTGGGTAGTCCTTGGTAGTAGTAGTGTGGCACACCTAAGCAAGATGAATTAACCATTAGCCCGGAAACCTAGGGGCTAAGCTTAAGTTGACACCAATGTTTCACTACTATCTTTTTGGTTACACCCATAAGTAACTAAACCCGCCCCGACTTTACATAAGACATAAGACAATCTTTAATTGTCCCCACCGACTTATAAAGATTGCCAGCGACCCAGCCCATCGCTTACCCTAAAAAAAGTGAGCCTCAATCCGCTCAATCGGATTACTGGAGATAACGATATTGCCGAAAAATACGAAAACGAAGGTCAAAAACAGCGAAACCCTAGAGCAGAAGTTGTGGAAGTCGGCAGATAAACTCCGCAAAAATATTGATGCTGCCGAATACCCCGACACCAACGAACTGGAAATCCTCACTCAAGGGATGCTGAATAAACACACCCTACTTGACCTGATCCGCCATTTCACCGTCTTTGAACAAACCAAAACCATAGACCCAGAAACCGAGGTTGTTCATCTGCAAACCCTCAAGAAAATCAGCGCTTATCACCAGTATTACGCTGTGAATAAAGCCGTCGAAAGTGTCTTGCAAGCGTGCGGAATCCCCTCCCCTAACCCCTCCCAAAGCAGGGGGTTTTCAAAGTCCGGGGGAATCTTTAAAAGAAAAGTGAACTTTTTCCGGTAAAATTAAGAAAAGCTCACTTTTTTCAATTTCAAAAAAATCATGCTTGCTAGGATAATTGAAGAATTCAAAAAAGTCAAG
>NZ_JAVKBY010000184.1:0-2207 GCF_040222985.1 Coleofasciculus sp. F4-SAH-05 | reverse complement strand
GGAGTGTTTAAGCTGAGTATTCCCCAGAGATAGACAACCGGGGGAACCATGGGCGACAATATCAAGGGTTTTAATCGTTTTGTGATGCTGGAGCGCTGTGGTGATTTGCTCAACACCATCCTGGTGGCGGTTGAGAATAATTACAAGAGCGTCAGGAGTAACACCCTTGAGTAAGGATTGATAGTCGGCAACGGCAGAGTCGATGACAACAAGTCGGAGAGGATTGTGCGAAAGCATCGTTTTTTTTACCCAATTCAATGCAGGAACGTGACCGTTGAACTCCTACCACTGATTGGCTTTTACCGATGAATCCTTTGACAATTCTTATTGAAACTTGAACCGAAGTAAAACTGATTAACGTTAGCTCAGGAGTTAGCCATTCACTGACAGGAAAATTATCAACAATTAGACCACTCATCAGTCTATACCCAGTGATTGGGTTTAGCAATAGTTATCGCTTTCTGACAAGACAATCATCCGATTAAATCCGGTTTTTGTCAGTTAACCTACTGATACGATACGAAATCTGGGTCAACCCAATACTGCTTGGATAAAGAAGTAGAGACGTTGCATGCAACGTCTCTACACTGCTCCTAGCTCCCCCATCCCTCCTAGAAACCTCCACCAGGCTACACTAACGCCCACCACTCTGACGCTGGCTAGCACCGGGTTGGGGTGTTCCCATTCCTGGTTGAGACACTGACTCATCAATTTCCTCCAATGTCAGGTTCACCGAGACTCGGACGGGTGTCCCATCGGGCAGAAACATGGTCAAGTTATAATCAACTTTTGTAACAAAACACCGAATATACTCCTGGGAACCCCAGGTAAACACATAAGTGGGAGGACGTTTTTCCCTTCCTTCCCCCGACTCGGCAAAATTCACCGCTTTCTCAAAGGGTTTCAGATGGCGGAGGACATTCTCACCTGTCTCGTATGTATCAAAAATAATGTCGTTAATCGAGAGGGTAACAGGTTCAGGATAAGCAAAGTTAACCTTGGGTAATCCTCTACCCGTTCGCGCTCCACTACTTTTTGTTAAGTTAATTTGCTGGCTAAACGCCAACTGGTTGGGGTTGAACATGAAATCAATGGTTCCCCCACCATCTGTAGAAATCAGTTTAGCTTTAACAAGTTGTGACATGACTGATGACCTCTGACTCAGTTTCTCCGACGATTGCTAAGGGGTAATTCTCCTTGTCTTAGGCTGGCTAAAAAAAATGACTTTCACTGACTACTATACCAGAGGGTTGACAAAATAGCGTCTGTGTGCGAAAGCCAATATTCTAGTGGACTGACACAGCTAAAATTGTGGAATAGATTTGACGTTAAACCGGGCGCAAGGATGGTGTCCCAGAAAATGCTAATCCACCAATTAAGGTGTGCCACGCCACTAGGATGAATCGAATTGTTGGATAGCCTGCTCTTGTATTAAGTGTAAAGGCAGGCAGACGGTTTGATGGTTGGGTTTTGGAGTGAATTGACTGAAGTATCAATGTGATGAAGTTTGAGTAGACACACCCTGGTTGAACACTCTGCCCAATCTTGGCTCGTTCAAGAGAACATCTCTAGAATTTTGAGGCGCTAGCGTTGAGTAACTTGACGTAAGCAATGGGAAGAACAAGGGGCCAACAGACTGTGGCAATACCAATCGTGAGAAAAGAGAAAACTTTTTGCTGGTTGGATAGTTTAATTCCGGGTGTAAAAAAGCGGAACCAAGCGGCTGATAAATACAGGGAAATAAGCGTGTATACACTGATAAAGCAAAGGGTCATGGCAAAACTCAAGATGTAAATCAACACAGATGAATCAGATTCTATATTGTGAGAGATATCTGATGTGTTTGGACTATTTGAATTATCATTAATTCTCCCAATCTTCTCTGTGTTGCTTATCTTTAAATCTAGTGATATTTAGACGGTCAACTGGTGAGGGATTTTAAGAAATTTTGTGATAAATATACTGAATGAAAATGATGAAGATCACAGTCATAGTTGGCTGATTGATTTAATTCCGCTCATTCAGCCCTGAACTAAAGCAGGACTTACGCACAAACGCCATTTATGGTAGGGGCACGGCATTGCCCATTGGTGTCAACTTAAGGGGAAATTTCCCCTTGAAATTACTCTCGGATTATCTCACCGCAAGACTTTCGCAGATTTTAAGCTAGTCTACCTACTGGAGTTAAGAGTAACAGCACTACTCAT
>NZ_JAVKBY010000177.1:0-4660 GCF_040222985.1 Coleofasciculus sp. F4-SAH-05 | reverse complement strand
CTTGATAATTTAGTCCGCGTAGGCGGACTTTGTTTGTGTAGCAGCGACTTCTAGTCGCCATTGCAAAAAGGGGGTTTCTTATAAGAATCTTAATGGGGGAACGCCTGAACTAGCGGGCATTACCTGACCAATAATGCGACTATCTTTATATCCTAATTCTTGCAGAACCTGTACACAATTTGCT
Organism: Coleofasciculus sp. F4-SAH-05; assembly: GCF_040222985.1. Taxonomy (NCBI): domain Bacteria; kingdom Bacillati; phylum Cyanobacteriota; class Cyanophyceae; order Coleofasciculales; family Coleofasciculaceae; genus Coleofasciculus; species Coleofasciculus sp. F4-SAH-05. Next base: position 4,476 of record NZ_JAVKBY010000177.1, on the reverse strand, counting down.
GCTTGATCCCCAGGAATCGTCGCCAATAACCCGCCAGAGGTTTGCGGATCAAAAAGTACCGGATAATTAACGCGATCGCACATCTCTTCTTGATTCCTGATAAACTGTGCCGCTTGGACATTTTGGGGATACAGTGAACTGACAATTCCCTGTTGCACAAGTTCCGTCACCCCCTCCAGCAGGGGAATTTTATCCCACTCTAATTCCACCGCCACCCCCGATGCTTGCACCATTTCCACCAAATGTCCCACCAATCCAAACCCCGTGACATCGGTACAAGCTGTGACACCATGATCTCGGAATACTTGAACCGCTTCCTGATTGGATAACAGCATCGACTCAACCGCCTGATCAATCCAGCGCCCTTTTGCCTGTAAACGCTGATGTGCAGCAAATAAAATCCCGGTTCCTAACGCTTTAGTGAGAATTACGCGATCGCCCGGTTTCATCCCACTTTTTTTAAGGATTTGCTGAGGATATACTAACCCATTACAGGATAAACCAAAGGTTAATTCCGCCCCTTCTGTGGTATGTCCTCCCACCAACGGCGCTTGTACTTGAGATAATACCTTCATCGCCCCGGATAACAATTGATAGAGAGTTTCCTCCTGTTTTTCTGCTGTCGCATAAGGAACCGTTACCATTGCCAAAACACTCTGAGGCGTCGCACCCATGGCAAATAAATCGCTGAGACAATGATGAGTGCTAATTTGTCCAAAGATAAAAGGATCATTGATTAAAGTGCGAAAATAATCAATCGTTTGCACTAAGAATTTATCGGCGGTAACTTTTAGCACCGCTGCATCATCAGGCGTCTCTAATCCGAGAATAATATCCTCTGGCGTGGAGAAAAAACACTCATCCTGCAACCGTTTTAACACTCGTTCTAGAGTCGTGCTACCCACTTTAGAACCACAGCCAGCACAATACATGGGTGAGGGGTTATTCGGCTTCTTTAGAAAGGCTAATTGCGTCGGATTAGGCGTTTTCTCTGCACTATTATTAGCCGCTTCCATCTCTGGCAAATCCCTAAATTGCCGCATAAATTTGCCATCAATATGATCCTTCCAACGCCATAATAGTCGGGAATGCCAGCCAAAGGGACCCCAAGATGCGATCGCGCTTCCATCACCTGTGCCAATTAAACTCAAAAACCGCCGTTGAGGTTTGTGAGGATGTAGCGCTTTCCCTTGTACAAAGCGACGCAAATTTTCCACTAAAGGCTTCCCTTGACGCACCGCAAATACCCCAGCTTTAGGGCGAGGATGATTCACCATGGTGGCGATATCACCAGCGGCCAACATATAAGGATGAGAGAGGGATTGTAACGTATCACCAACTGAAATAAAACCCTTTGAAGTGGTATGCAATCCAGATTCAGCAATCCAACTCGGTGCAGAGGCTTGCGTTACCCAGAAGCTATAATCACAATCGACAACGAAACCCGACTCACAGCAAATTTTATCGGGCAAAATCTGAGAAACAGTTTCCCCTAAATGTACCTGAATTTCCCGTTTCCTTAGTAGCTTCTGAACATATCGCCGCGTCCAGTAATTATGACCTGGTAATACTTGATTACCCCGATGAAATAAATGAATTTTTACAGACGTGCCATGGCGCGTTTCTACATCATTAATACGCCGTTGCATTGTCATTGCCAGTTCTACCCCACCTGCACCACCGCCAACAATTCCTAAACTCAGAGATTGTTGAGGATGTTGTGCAATGGTTTCAATAATTCGATTCCATCGCGTTAAAAATTGGGGGACAGGTTTAGCCGGAATTGCATATTTAGCTACGCCAGGAACCGATTCTTTAGCCGGGGTACTACCAATATCAATCGATACGATATCAAAGGCAACGGGAGGACGATTGGCACAGATAACTTTATTGGAGTTTAAATCTAAACCCACGGCTTTATCAATATATAATTGAGCGCCAGCAAAGTGGGCAAGACGCCGCAAATCAATATGACATTCATCAAAGGTATAGAAGCCAGCAACATGACCTGGTAACATCCCGGAATAGGGGGTATGAGACACATTTGTGAGCAGCGTCAAGCGCACTCCGGGTAAGGGATTCATCCCCAACATCCGCAGTGCGATCGCGTGGCTATGACCGCCGCCGATCAGGACTAAGTCTTTGTCTTTTGTCCTTTGTCCTTTGTCCTTTGTCATTGGTCAGGGGTTGACACTTATATGCCTAATTTAACATAGTTAAGTTTATTGACACTCACCGATTTATAATTATTGGCTTCGATTATAATTTAAATCACCTAGATTATTCAGAAAAACAAATGTTCAAGCGTTTCTATCTATTACTCGGTAGTCATACCTTCCTAATTGTACCCTTAATTTTCACGTCTCCAGCCGCTGCCGTTCAACTGCTCGGACGTGCTATTCTTAGGGCAGATACATTCACCCCAGGTCCCACCTCAGGACAACAAATTTCTATTCCGTTTACTGAGCAACAACCCGTGCAGGGCTTTTCGGCTGTTTTACCTGGACCCAAACCGGGAACCTTTCGGGTTTTGGCAGATAACGGTTTTGGTCTTAAAAATAATTCGGCTGATTTTCTGCTACGGGTTTATGCTGTCGAACCCGATTTTACCACAGGTCAAGTTTTCCCGGTTAATTTCCAAACGGGTGAACGCCTGACTCGCTTTAGCCAGGAAAGTTTTTTACAGTTAAATGATCGGAACAATCAGATAGACTTTCCGCTTATTGCCGAACAATCCTTGTATCCAGAAACCACCATTCCTGTAGACTCAAAGATTCAATCCAATCGCTGGTTAACGGGTGCTGACTTTGACATCGAATCCTTCCGTCAAGCGAGTGATGGAACGTACTGGTTTGGTGATGAATTTGGTCCCTTTCTTCTCCATGTTTCGGCGGATGGTCAAGTTCTTGATGCGCCAATTCCGTTACCCAATTTTCTGGGTTTGGGTGATAACCCCTTGGTTCAGTCTCCTGATAATCCCCAATTAGACAGTACAGCAAATTTGGGGGGTTCCAACGGATTTGAAGGGCTGGCACTCAATAGCAGTGGCACCAAACTCTACGCCATGTTAGAAGGAGCATTGCAACCTGATGATCAACGCGATCGCCTCTTGATTAATGAGTTTGATTTAGCTACCAAAAAATATACAGGAAAAACATTTTTCTATCAACGAGATCCTAAAGGTAAAGTGATTGGTGACTTGACAGCAATTAATGACCATGAATTTCTGGTCATCGAGCGCGATAATCGGCAAGGCGATCCTAATAATCCAGAATTTCCTAGACCGGCTGAATTTAAGCGAATTTACAAAATTGATATCAATCAGATAGATAGTGATGGCTTTGTCCAAAAAGAGTTATTAGTGGATTTGCTGAATATCCCCGATCCCAATAATCTAGGAGGCAATGGTACAACAGATGGAGTATTTACGTTCCCATTTGTTACAATTGAGAGTGTATTACCTGTGGATGATAAAACCCTACTGGTGATTAACGATAATAATTACCCATTTTCTAAAGGGCGTAGTCCTGACCAACCCGATAATAACGAATTCATTCTTATCCAACTCGATCAATCCTTAAATCTTGCTCCGTCTCAGGCTACCCCTGTCCCTGAACCGATGACTATTTTGGGTTCGGCTGTGGCATTTGATTTTGGTATCTTATTTAACGCTAAAAAAAGGCAGTGAATTTTGAAGACTTAGTAGACGGTGCAACCTCTACAGACGATGCTGAAAAGTCAAAACCCGATCCCGATATCTTTCAAGCGGCATTAGATAAGCTGGATGGATTGACTCCCTGGAATATCAATCACCCAATAGTCTCGTATTTGATGTCGTGCATATATCTGAGCCTTCTGTTTTAAATCATAGGAAAGGGTTGAATTGGATACCTCAATGAGCCAATAAATATCGTTGGGTTGCGGATGACGCTGATCATAGCGCGATTCTGGGGGTATGGCGATACAAATATCCGGTTGTGGCTCACCATCACTGGGTAATGTAACTGGGGCTGTGGCAAAGACAACCGCTTGAGTCCCTAAAATAGCTTCTAGGTACTTCACGCCGCGTCGATAGGTAACCCGATGAATCGGGAGTTCTGGAGCCATATTGATAATCTGTCCGTCGATTAGTTCAACCTCCCGACCTGCCAAGATGCCACTTTCAATCATCTGATGATAATCGGCGACAGTCCAGTGGGTTAATGTTCTGACCATAGCGATTTTGCGGCTATTTGAGTATTCAGCCTAATCGTACTAGTTTAGCAAACTCTGAGAATGCCTGTTTGTTATTGGCTGTTCGGCATTTAAACCTTAATGTCAATAATAGCTCTCATCCTTGTAGTGCGTTAAGCGAAGCCATGCCGCAGGCTTTGCATCTTGCTCGCTACTAATACCTAATAGGTTTTAATATCTATCTGACTTTCACAACTACTGAACTAATCGGCGAATTTTACCATAAGCAATATAGGAACCTCC
>NZ_JAVKBY010000162.1:0-40654 GCF_040222985.1 Coleofasciculus sp. F4-SAH-05 | reverse complement strand
AGGGGCGGGTTTAGGGATTAAATCATGAGACAACACCTCAAACCAAACAACGAAACCCGCCCTATCCCCACCGCTAAACCACGAAATACCGCCTAATATTTCACGCGATCGCATCCATTAATCGAATGTTTTCGGTGACGCTGGGCGGGTTTTGTCTGAATGTTATTAGTTTTCCCTTCAATTTTGCCCCTAAACCCGCCCCTACAGATTAATCGAATGTTATTGGTGGGAACGGGCGGGTTTTGTCTGAATGTTATTAGTTTTTCCATCAATTTTGCCCCTAAACCCGCCCCTACAGATTAATCGAATGTTATTGGTGACGCTGGGCGGGTTTTGTCTGAATGTTATTAGTTTCCCCATCAATTTTGTCCCTAAACCCGCCCCTACAGATTAATCGAATGTTATTGGTGGGAACGGGCGGGTTTTGTCTGAATGTTATTGGTTTTCCAGTCAATTTTGTTCCTAAACCCGCCCCTACAGATTAATCGAATGTTATTGGTGACGCTGGGCGGGTTTTGTCTGAATGTTATTGGTTTCCCCATCTATTTTGTCTCTAAACCCGCCCCTACTTATTCATTTATTGAAAAATTCCACCTTTCTCTATAAATTCTGGGATAATTAAACGATGCCAATCCAATTTTATTAACTCCGTATTCCCAAATCTCTGACTCAATACATCCACAGAACTGGTATTTTCCGTAATAATACTAACCAGAATCCGGATTGAACCAATGTGACTAAAAATTAGCACTTTATTCACGTCGCTCGTTTGTGTCACCTGAGCCAAATCAATCAAAAAAGAGAAAATACGTTGAGCTAATTGGGCATAACTTTCGCCATTTTCGGGGGCATAGTTTAAATCACCAGCGGCATATTCGGGAATAAATCGCAGTTTACCGCATTCTAATACGCCTAAGTTCCGTTCATTCAGTCGCTTATCTTTGCGGATACTACCCACACTGATATTGCCGCTAGTTATAGCAATATCTAACGTTTTATAGGCACGTTTTAACCCAGAGGCAAAGGCTAAACTGTACTCTGGATCAAGTTGAGTTCCTAATACTCTAGCTTGTGCTTCGCCTTCAGGCGTTAAGTCTACGTCTTGAGAACCCGCAATTCGCTTTTGGGCATTGACGGTGCTTTGAGCATGGCGGCATACGTGTAAGGTTACCGGAGTTGCTAAAATCAAGGGTTGCTTTAGGTGTTGGCGAATGTCTTGCCAACTGAGAATTTTGTTATTCGTCATTTGTCACTTGTCCGGGGGTCATCGGAGCAATCGCGCGATCGCAGAGCTATTCTTCGGTTTCTGGTGATTTTAAGTATAAGGGGGATGAGACGGAGGGTTTGACGTCTGGAGAGAATTCAGGAATAACCCTTTCCCAAAATTCTGTTCCTTCAAGACTGGCAGATACCACGCCAGCGACGATGCCAACTACCCCTAAAATTCCGACAACCATCGCCCAACGGGGTTGTTTGGCTAATCCAGAAATCACACCCTCTCGCTGTAGTCCCAACAATTTTAACCAATCCAGCACCGACTTGGGACGTGCTTCGGGTTCAAGTTTCATTCCCGCCAGAATCGCTTTATTAACACGTTTAGAAATGTGAGAATTAATCTGTTTTGGGGGAATTAAATCCGCCTTACCCTTTTGGCGATCGCTAGAGGTGGCGGGTAGCTTCCCGGTTAAGAGTACATACAGCGTTGCAGCCAGAGAATAGACATCCGTAAAGGTGCCGCGCGATCGCGTCTTCGACTTGAGTTCAATCGGGGCAAAGACTTCATCTTGCCATCCCAAGGTTAAGGGATACTCAAATTTCCCGCCCAGGTCAAAATCAATCAGTACCGCCTGATATTGACCCGCCCTCACCATAATATTGGCAGGTTTTACATTCTGATGCAGCAATCCCTGCTGATGGGCGGCAATCAGCGCTTCCCCCATCTGCTGGATATAACTCAACGCTTCCTTTTCGGGTAACACTCGTTGAGACAGGTTCCCTAGAGTCTTTCCCCGAATGTACTCCATCGCCAGACAAAAAAACTGTCCTTCAACGAACGTCTTGTACACCTTGACGACATGAGGATGCCGACAGCCTTCTAGCCGCCGCGCCTCATTGACAAACTTACATTTGAGACTTTCCCGACGTAAAGGAGTAAGCTTTTTGAGTCGATCCTCATTCAGCGTTTTGATTACCAGTTCGTTTCCTTGTGCATCTGTCGCTAGGTAGGTAATACTGAAACCCGCCTTGCCTAATGTTTTCTCAATGGTGTATTGACCATTGTGTAGTTTCTGCCCTATTGTCCACGCCATCGCCTGTGCATTTAAACCCTTTGTTCCTATTTTGGCAGATTTATTATTCGTTATTTGTCATTTGTCATTCGTTTCCCCCATCTTCCCCATCTCCCCATCTCCTCCATCCCTACTGCACCAAGGGAATCGCCACGATAAACTGAGTTCCCTTTCCATCCTGGGAAATACATCGGATTTGACCCTGGTGCTTTTCGACGATGATATTATGGGCGATGGATAACCCTAACCCTGTCCCCTTCCCCGTGGGTTTGGTGGTAAAGAAGGGATCAAATAAGTGATCCTGAGTCGCTTTTGGCATTCCGGGTCCATTATCGGCAATGGTAATCACCACCCACGGCGTCTGAGAAGCGCGATCGCACTCTGAAAGTATCCCCTGCTTCTGCCAATATTCCCCGCTTTGTACGGCTGTATAAATCGTAATTTGTCGCGGTTCCGGCTGATTCTCAAAGGCGTCAATTGCATTAGCAATCAGATTCATAAACACTTGATTAAGCTGACTGCCATAACATATTACAGGTGGCAACTCCCCATAGTTTTTAATCACCTGAATTTCCGGGCGTTCAGCTTTAGCTTTTAATCGATTGTGCAGAATCAATAATGTACTCTCTAACCCTTGATGAATATCAACCGGTTGCATCTGTTGCTCATCCAGACGTGAGAAGTTCCGCAACGACAGCACAATGTCTCGGATGCGGTTGGCTCCGATTTGCATAGACGACACCATTTTGGGTAAATCTTCAACAATAAACTCGATATCCTCGTCCTCGATAACGGCTTCAATCTCAGGTATTTCCACGGGACAATGTTTCTGGTAAAGCGCCAAAACTTGTAACACACTATTAACATACTCGCGAGTATGAACCAGATTGCCGTAGATAAAATTGACCGGATTATTAATTTCGTGGGCAATTCCAGCCAGCAGTTGACCCACGCTTGACATTTTTTCGCTTTGAATCAGTTGACTTTGGGTTTGTTTAAGCTTCTCCAATGCCTCTTCGAGTTGTTGTGCTTGTTGTCGCGCCTTCTGTTCTGATCGTTGCAAGGCTTCTTCTACCTGCTTGCGCTCGGTGATATCAAAGCGAATCGCTAAATATTGGTAGATTTCCCCCTGCTCATTCAAAAAGGGAACGACTGTAGTATCTACCCAATAATAGGTTCCATCCTTGGCTTTATTCTTAATTTCGCCTTTCCAGACTTTGCCCGATGCGATCGTCGTCCAGAATTCTTTAAAAAATGCTGGCGGATGATGACCCGATTTGATCTGGCGATGGGTTTTGCCAATTAACTCTTCTCGACGATATTGTGATATTTCGCAAAATTTATCATTGACATAGTGAATCACGCCCTGTTTATCGGTAAGCGCCACAATTGCGGCTCTATCTAACGCAAATTCTAAATCGGATAATTCCTTAAGTGTTCGCTCCAAATTCCTATTCACAAAGTTTTGCTGCCCAATCCCTAGATTCGCTAAAGTCTCTATACCTACAGCGTCTTTTAATCCTGTATTCATCCGTTCATTGGTTTGATAATTATAAGAACTCTCTTGCTGATGAAGCTTTTTGGCTGTCATTTTAGGTTTCCCTTTACTTAAGTAAATATATTTAGATTTACGGATTAACCACCGCTTTGAGGATATTTTAGGCGTTTGTCAATCAGTAAGATGTGATTTACTTCACCAATTGGGGGTATTTATCGTAAAAAAAATCGAGGAAATTTGAGTTTTGTATCAAATAGTATGGGATTTATTACAAACCGTTTGCAAACTTAATCTTTCCTTAAAATTTAATCAATCTTCCGGGTTGATGATTCATCGTTCAAGCTCTAATTTAATTTTTTCTCCCCCGGCTCCCAGACGTGCCATGGCACGTCTCTACATTGGCTTCCCCAGCGTTCGACTGAGCGCTCACGCCGAAGTCTTCGCCAGCTCCCCCAGCTTCCCCAGCTTCCCGGTGTCTCGGCTATTTGACTTGGCACGAAACTCTGGATTAGGCGCGTATACTGGTAAAATTTGTAGAAAGGCAGACACTATTGCATCATGCCTATAGCATCGGATTGATGGATTAGGTCAATTCTGTCCCACATTGCTGCAATTGATAATTGAGCAATAATACTTACTGTCTGTTTTGAGAAGAGGAGAACTACATTGAAGAAAATTCTGTCCATCATTTTACTTGCCGTCGCTGTGTTTGGTTTGGCATTCAGCCGTCCGGCTCTCGCTGCTGACACCGCAAAGGGTGCCACAATCTTTAGTGCTAACTGTAATGCTTGCCATATAGGGGGCAACAACATTGTTATGGCACAGAAGACCCTGAAAAAAGATGCCTTGGAGAAGTATGGCATGGACTCCATGGATGCAATTGTCTACCAGGTAACAAACGGAAAAGGGGCTATGCCTGCTTTTGGCGGACGCTTAAAGGCTGACCAAATTGAAAACGTTGCGGCTTATGTGTTAGAGCAAGCTGAAGCGGGTTGGTAATTCAGATCCGTCACACTGTAGAGACGTAGCATGCTACGTCTCTACATTCTTGTTTGGGGTGGGTTAATTCTTGGGAGCAGGGCGGGTTTATTCACATCTGTTGTCAGGAAACATAAGATCAATGATCATAGTCAAACCTGCCCCTACTGATACCAAATCCTGGTTAACTACCCCCTTTATGGGTGCTGAATGGGGTGTAGGGTGTGAGGAATAGCAGCCAAGGAATAAAGGGGGTGACAAAATCGTCAAGTTTACACCCATGGCGCTCCTACAAGTCTTCAAAAAACCAATCTTCCTTTAACACATCTTCACTCGATGCGGGAGGAGCTTCTGGGAAAAATTGTATGGGTTTATCCATTAAACGCGATATGACTTTTTTGGCATCCTGATACGTGTTAGGGAAAATTTCTACTAAGTAAGGTTTTAAACTGGGACTATCTGACAATTCATCTCGAATCTGTTGCCGAAATGTAGTGATTTCGGATTTCCACTTATTTTTATTGTATTCTTTTTCTGATTCCCAGTAACGCAGCTTGAGCAAGTGTTCCCAAAGTCGGGTCAAGAGACTTTTAACCGCTCTTCTGTTATTTTTTCCCATGCTTTCCAATTCATCCAATAAATTTTCCCAATCAACATGGGTAAATTCTCTGGAGCGGAGTTGTTGTATCGTTGTCTCTAGCCAGAGGTGATAATCTTTATTGTATAAGGTTGAGGTATTTTGCTCTGTTGATGTTTTCATCAGCTTTTGGCAATTATTGGGAAGGGGCGATATTAGTGGTAGAGACGTAGCCTGCTACGTCTCTACATAAATATTAAACTATGGCGCTGGGCGCGGGCGCAAAGCTTTGCGCCCCTACCTCCCCTACGGCTAACCACCAAGAGCGCTGGCACCGCCAACGACTTCCAGAAGTTCTTGAGTAATCGAGGCTTGTCGCGCTTTGTTGTACGACAGGCTGAGTGTGCCAATCAATTCGCTGGCATTATCACTAGCGTTGTTCATCGACGTCATCCGGGCGGCTAATTCGCTAGCGGCTGACTCTTGTAATGCCCGCAGAAGCTGGTTGTTCAAATACAACGGTAGTAAGGCATCCAGAATTTGGACTGGATCTTGTTCAAAGATCATGTCACGGGATAAAGCACGGTTTTCTGTCGTCACTTTTTCCCGTTGTACCTCAAAGTTACCGCCGCGAGTAGTGAGGCGGAAGATTTCATCATCTTGTGCCTCTAATCCTTGGGCGGTTAAGGGTAATAATGTTTGTACCACCGGGCGAGAACTAATTAAGGAGACAAACTTGGTGTAAACCAGTTCAACCCGATCCACTTCTTCCGATAGGAACAAGGAGAGCAATTCATCGGCAATCATTGAGGCTTCAGGTGCCGTGGGAATTTGTTCTAAGCCTGTGTATTTGGCGTCAATTGGCTGCTCCCGGCGCTCAAAATACTGGATCGCTTTGCGTCCGATTAAGACATATTTGTAGTCGATGCCTTCTTTGTGGAGTTCCTTGGCGCGGTTTTCGGCACGGCGGATCACGTTGTTATTGTAACCGCCACACAAACCGCGATCGCCAGATACGACGAGTATGCCAACAGACTTGACTTCCCGTTGTTTGAGCAAGGGTAAGTCGACGTCTTCAAATTGGAGACGGTTCTGCAACCCATAGAGAACCTGCGCCAATCGATCAGCAAAGGGACGAGTCGATGTCACCTGTTGTTGGGCGCGACGCACCTTGGCGGCTGCCACCAGACGCATCGCTTCGGTAATTTTCTGAGTATTTTTGACGGATTTTATGCGATCGCGAATCGCTTTTAAATTAGGCATAGTCTGTTTATGGTTAAGTCTTGATTGTCCAGGGTTCAGGACTTGTTACCCATGAACCCTGAACTCTGAACGAGGAACGTTACGCAGAGACTAAGAAAGTCTGCTTGTACTCAGCCAAAGCTTCCTTAAGCAGGTTTTCGGCGTCTTCGGTGAGGACTTTCTTATCCTTGATAATCTCACCAAACTGTGGCTTGCTGGTTTTTAAGTAGTCCCGCAGTCCTTTGGTAAAGGCGGTGACTTTCTCTACCTCAATGTCATCTAAGTAGCCATTGATTCCCGCGTATACCAGCGCGACTTGTTCATAGACGGCTAAGGGGGAGTATTGGGGTTGCTTGAGCAGTTCCCGTAACCGTACCCCCCGTGACAATTGGTCTTGAGTGGCTTTGTCTAAGTCTGAGGCAAACTGAGCGAAGGCTTGCAGGTCATCAAACTGTGCCAAATCCAGTTTCAGTTTACCTGCCACTTTTTTAATGGCTTTGGTTTGAGCCGCAGAACCCACCCGTGATACGGAAATACCGGGGTTAATCGCCGGACGTAGACCGGAGTTAAATAAGTCAGCAGACAAGAAGATCTGACCGTCAGTGATCGAAATCACGTTGGTGGGAATATAAGCAGATACGTCACCCGCTTGGGTTTCAATAATTGGCAGCGCGGTCATACTGCCCCCACCCAATTCATCATTCAGCTTGGCTGCCCGTTCTAACAAGCGAGAGTGGAGATAGAATACATCCCCAGGATAGGCTTCCCGACCCGGTGGACGACGCAGCAACAGGGACATCTGGCGATAGGCTTGGGCTTGCTTGGACAGGTCATCGTAGATAACCAGCGTCGCTTTGCCCTTATACATAAAGTATTCGGCAATCGAGGCTCCGGTATAGGGTGCCAGATATTGCAGGGTGGCGGGGTCACTGGCGTTAGCGGCAACGATCACCGTGTAATCTAATGCCCCTCTCTCTTCCAGGGCATCGACAACCTGAACCACGGTGGATGCCTTTTGACCCACGGCGACGTAGACACAGATAACGTCTTCTTCTTTCTGGTTGAGAATCGTATCGATCGCGATCGCGGTTTTTCCGGTTTGGCGATCGCCAATAATTAACTCCCGTTGTCCGCGTCCCACGGGAATCATCGCGTCAATCGCGGTAATTCCGGTTTGCAGGGGTTCATACACAGAACGCCGTGCAATAATACCGGGTGCTGAGGATTCAATTAGACGAGATTCGCCGCTTTGAATCTCTCCCTTGCCATCAATGGGTCGTGCCAACGCATCGACAACCCGACCAATTAGCGCCTCACCCACGGGAACCTGAGCGATTTTTCCGGTAGCCGTGACAGAACTCCCTTCCTGGATGTCGAGCCCTTCGCCCATCAGCACGACACCGACATTATCTTCTTCCAAATTCAGGGCAATGCCCACTGTACCATCTTCAAACTCGACCAGTTCCCCAGCCATGCACTGGTCTAAACCATAGACCCGGGCAATGCCATCACCGACTTGCAGGACGGTACCAACGTTAGAGACTTTGACCTCTTGGTCGTATTGTTCGATTTGCTGACGAATAATGCTGCTAATTTCGTCGGGTCTAATGCTTACCATTCAACTAATCCCTCTACTTTTTTGTCTTATGTCATTGGTCTTATGTCATTGGTCATTCGTCATTTGCCTCGTGAATTTAGCTTATGACTTATCACAGACGTAGACTGCTACATCTGGAACATGACGTTTGACATTTAAGTCGAACGACTCAAGCTCACACCAATACGACGCAGTTGTCCACGCAGACTGGCATCAACAACTTGAGACTCCACTTTAATAATCACACCACCGAGTAAATCGGCGTCAATTTGGGTATCTAGTTCTACATCTTGGGCATTGGTCATGGTGAGAACTTTCTGGCGCACCGCCTGCTTTTGGTCGTCATTGAGTTCAACGGCGGAGACGACTTCAGCTAAAACCGTCTGTTTTAACTCCCGCAAGAGTGCTTGATACTGCTTGCATACGTCTCTCAGAAACAGAATGCGCCGCCGCTCTACGAGAATCTTTAAAAAATTCACCATGTAGGGGTGAATTTGATCCCCGCTGATTTGTTCTAAGACGGCTTTTTTGTCCTCGGCTTTGACAATCGGATTGCCTAAAAATTGCTGCAATTCCTCTGATTCTTTTAACGTATCGAGCAACGCGGCAACATCTTCACCGAATTTATCCACGAGGTTATGTTCTTGAGCCACAGACATTAACGCCTCTGCATAAGGCTCAACGACTTCAGCACTAAATGAACTTCCTTTCATAACTTATCTAGCTCCTACTCGCTCGATGCTGCGGTCAACTAAGGTATGCTGTGCCGAGTCATCCAACTGACTTTTGAGTTGCGACTCGACACGCTCCATCGCTAGGGCAACCACTTGCTGGCGAAGTTGTGCGATCGCACGTTCCCGTTCTGAGTTTAAATCCTGAACGGCTGACGCTTTCATCCGTTCCACATCTTTAACCGATGCTGCCAAAACTGATTCTCTAGCGGCGTTGGCATTTTCTTCTGCTTTTGCCCGAATCTTTTCGGCTTCCGCTTGCGCTTGTGCCAGCTTTTGCTGAGCATCCGCTAACGAGGCAGCGGCGTCTTTTTGCTGCTTTTCGGCATCGCTGATGGATTCTTCAATACTGGAACGTCGCTCCGATAGGGTATTCCCTAAAAATGATCGCCCAAAGTAAATCAGTACCCCGATAATAATCACCAAATTAATTACATTGGTTTCTAAAATATCGAGGTTTAGACCAAATCCTCCTTCGGCGGTAGCTAAAATTGAAAAACTACCCATAATAGCCATATACACCTGCTTTAATTGAGAACTGCTATGTTGCTTTACTGCTCTTCTTGGGTAACGTTTAAACGGGCTAAAAATTTCGTCCGGCGTTATTTGTGATCACACCCCAGACAAAAGACTATTTGACATCTTCTGTCAACCAATTAAGTAATGTTTGCCTCGACAATGTTAAACGGGCTTTTTATGAATTCAGCACTACAGCTATAAACCTGTTCACTGATTACTTAACTGAATTCGACAGAGCATGATGCTGGCGTTCACATCAAGGTGTCGTGACCCGTCTAACGTAGACTTCAATGAGTCTTAGTCTGCACGTTCCGAGTACAGATATGCCTAAATATGCATAGTTCTGTATAGGTTTTTCAGAACGGTTAACCTCTCGCAAACCCCTGCTTCGCTACCCGGATAAAGCCGACATTACTTAACCAACTCTGGTCCAACAAGTTTTTCCAGAATCTGACGCGAAAGCGAATCCACTTCTTGTTCTAAGGATGTCATCGCTTCAGCTTTTTGTTGGTCAATTTCTTTTTGGGCTTGCTCTCGTTGTGCCTGGGCTTCCGCTTGAGCTTGAGCCATTTTATCAGCCGCTATTTTCTGAGCATCAGCTGTAGCCGCGGCAATCGTTGCTTGTGACTTGCGACGAGTTTCTGCTAGTTCTTGCTCATACTGTTTCGCCAGATTCTGAGCTTTTTCTAAGCGTTCCCGTGCTTCTAATCGGTTCTGGCGGATGTAGTCATCCCGTCCATCAATGGCGTTACTGAGTGGCTTATAAAAAACCGCATTCAATATCACCACCAAAATTAAAAATTGCAATGCCATCAGAGGTAGGGTGGCATCAAAATCAAATAACCCTCCTTCGGCTGCCTCTTCTGCTGCTTCAACAGCTAGTAAAATTGTCCAATGTATCATGATGTTTTGGTAATCCCACAGCGCACAAACAAAATTGTTAGCTTTTTAGTTGGGATGGGATAGCGTTTTAGATTTCAATAGTCCTCCAGATCAATAGCATCCAGACCTCAGTCATTGGGGTCTGAATGCTCTTGTGGCATCAAGGGTTACGAGAAGGGGTTGGCGAATAATAAGACGAGAGCAACCACCAAACCGTAAATTGTCAGCGCTTCCATGAATGCCAAACTCAGGAGTAAGGTTCCCCGAATTTTTCCTTCAGCTTCAGGCTGACGAGCAATCCCTTCTACAGCTTGTCCCGCCGCATTTCCTTGACCAATTCCCGGACCAATTGCCGCTAAACCAACAGCTAAAGCAGCAGCAATAACAGATGCAGCAGAAACTAATGGGTCCATGATATTTTCCTCGCTTTTGACTTTTTGACTAAATAACAAACAAACGTGCGTGAAACGCTTACCCTAAACCAATTCGCTAGACACAGCCGAATTTTTTGATTGTTCACGAGACGGAAGTGGCAAATCTTAATCACTAGCCTCAAATCGCTAATGATGGTCTTCCATCGCCTCCCCAATATAAGCCGCTGCTAGGGTAGCAAAGATCAGCGCCTGAATCGCACTGGTAAATAAACCCAATGCCATCACCGGGAGAGGTACGAACAGCGGCACCAACAGCACCAATACTGCCACCACCAGTTCATCTGCCAAAATGTTGCCAAACAGACGGAAACTGAGGGAGAGAGGTTTGGTAAAATCTTCCAGAACCTTAAACGGCAGCAGGATGGGAGTTGGTTGGGCATAACCAGCAAAATACCCCAAGCCCTTCTTGCTCAGACCCGCGTAAAAATACGCTAAGGAGGTCAGCAGCGCAAACGCCACTGTTGTATTAATATCACTGGTTGGTGCCGCTAATTCACCTTCGGGCAGCTCAATCAGTTTCCAGGGAACAAGCGCCCCAGACCAATTTGCCACAAAAATGAACAAAAATAACGTCCCCACAAAGGGCACCCAGGGACGATACTCTTTTTCCCCGATTTGATTTTTGGCTAAATCCCGCAAAAATTCCAGGGCATACTCCATAAAATTTTGGAGACCACTAGGAATGCGCTGAATGTTTCGGGTAGCAGCAATCGAGGCAATAATCAGAATGGCAATCACGACCCAGGAGGTAATAAACACCTGACCATGAACCTTTAAATTTCCGATATGCCAATACAGATGCTGACCAACTTCTAGTTCAGCAAGGGGGAAAGCATTATAGAACGCCAAACCATCTATCATCCTTCTTTCTTTCGCGGCTGGATACCTCGTCCATACTGTGTATGAGCGGTTAGAAAGCCGCGCCATAAACTACAATTGGAAACCCCTACCGTCTTGGATCTACTTGTTCCGGTGACATATTGATATGTATGCCAGCTTGGGCAGTTACAAGCTCAAAACGTTCAACCTGTACGATATGGGTTATTTGGTTGCCCGGTGAGGGGCGACTTCCGTTTCCGGAGTACAGACGTAGCATGCTACGTCTGTACGCCTCGCATAAGTTAACGGTCGGTACTTTCCAAACAGCACTGGCTTAACCCTTGTTTACCTGTTTAACTGCCTGGTTCTAGAGCTTGAAGCTGGCACGCACCCCAAGGTAGGAACTTTAACGCTTTCCGCTAACGTAGTCCTTACTGGACTTAGGCTGGTCAACGTAAGACTTTTTTTCAAGCCTCGTCCATAGCTAGGCTATGGGCGGGGTAGTTGACTTCCATTCCAGAGATTTCCCCAGCTATCTTCTATCTTTTGGTTGAAACGACTACACAAGACCCATTGACAATTGTCCATCGAACAATTTCTGAGTCTATTTCCTGCTTCATCCAAGGGAGTTATATCCTTTGTCCACAGGCGTTGAGTTCGGGTGTAGCCTACCCTACTGTTTGGATGCGTTGGCTGCCGTTACATAAGATTTACCCAAAGTTACCCCAAGCGTGGACATCCTTGGAACTTACTTCCTGCTTCACTCTGGCGGTGACGGCACTCAACCAGTCCACAGGCTAACACCACCTAACTGGTGGCTATCTCTCTCACCTACCTAGCTGTGGTTTTTGGCTGGATAGGTACACCAAAAAGTATACAGATTCTTGGCGGTAAATTCTATCGGGACAAATCTCTACCCAATTTTGGGCAACAATGGTTAAAGGTGTTCAGCTTTTTGGTTACAGCTACTCACCCTGACCATGGGAACTTACTTCGACGTAGGCAACAAGGTGCTTTGGAGCATATAAGCGATAAGCGCAGCTTTATACGTCAGAAATCCTAAAAATATGGGCAGAATGCGTAAACTCTGCCATTGACTGGCAACGACTAATAGCCCAATCAATAAAGCTAACCGAGTTGAACTCGGACGCCTCTTTTGGACACCTAACCGCTCAACGTCTTTCGCCAACATTCTCAAGTAAACCACACCAACGCACGCCCCGATCAAATAATTCAAGGCGATGTTGAGTGAGTAAGCAATCCAGACAGAGACAAAAATGACCCCTGTCATTGCCAGAGTGACCGACAACAACGCTTGTTTAAGTTGGTAGTACTCTTGCATTGAGGAATTTTCAGGGTAAGTCTGAGAACTCCCTGGTGGACTTTCCTCCGGTGTGGGCTTGGGTTGTACAGAGTTGTCTGACAAGTTCACAGGCAGCAGCAAACGCTAGTCCATCTAAATTTGGCTCGATCGCATCTAGCCATAGGCGATCATACCACGCCAAAGTAACAATACTTAAAGTATTTTTAATCGTTATTGGTCATTGGTCATTGGTCATTCGTCATTCGTCATTCGTCCTTTCCTTGCCCATCTCCCCCTACATAAGAAATGGGGTTTGGAGACCAAACCCCTACAACCCCATCTCCCTCATCTTCCCTATCTCCCCAATCCCCCACCCCCCATTCTCCTTTCCCTACAATAGATGTAGACCGTTACATAAGATCTACCCAAATCTGTCCACTTATGGACACATCTGGAACTTACTTCCTGCTTCACTCTGGCGGTGTCGGCACCTTCCCAGTCCACAGGCTAACACCACCTAACTGGCGGCTATCTCTCTCACCTACCTAGCTGTGGTTTTTGGCTGGATAGGTATACCAATAAAGTATACATACTCTTGGCAGACCCATTCTCTCAGAACAAATCTCTACCCAATTTTGGGCAATAATGGGTAAAGGTTTCCAGCCTTTTGGTTACAGCTAATCACCCTTCAGGATTCAAAACGTAATGCCAAAACTCGCCTACCTAGACTGTCAGAGTGGAATTGCTGGTGATATGTGCTTGGGAGCACTCGTGGCAGCAGGAGTGCCGTTAGAGTATTTAAGTGAAAAGTTAAAAGGGTTGGGAATTGACCATGAGTATCGGTTAGGGGCAGAATCAGTTCACCGCCAAGGTCAATTAGCTACTAAAGTCCATGTGAATTTGCTCACTCAAGCCCATCACCATGATCACGCTGAACCGTCAGACCATGAGCATAGCCGACATTTAGCAGATATTGAACATCTAATTACAACCGCTGGATTACCCTCACAAGTCGTCGATTGGAGTTTGGCAATCTTCCGCAACTTGGCAGAAGCAGAGGCTGAAGTTCACGGGATGACACCTGAAACCGTGCATTTCCATGAAGTGGGCGCGACAGATGCCTTAGTGGATATTGTCGGGACGTGTTTAGGGTTGGATTGGTTAGGGATTGATAGACTCTACTGTTCTCCCTTACCCACAGGAGGCGGTACAGTACAAGCTGCTCATGGTCGATTGCCTGTTCCTGTTCCTGCTGTTTTAAAATTGTGGGAATCTCGGCAAGTCCCTATTTATAGTAACGGCATCGATCGCGAATTGGTCACGCCCACGGGTGCAGCGATTGCTGTCACCCTTGCTACTCAATTTGGATCTCCTCCGGCAATGATTATTCATAAGATTGGTCATGGTGCAGGAACCAGTGAATTGGCGATTCCGAATATCCTGCGACTTTGGATTGGAGAAGCTTCAGAGTTGGGGATTCAGTTTCGAGGACAAGACGGCGCTAATTTTATCAGTGATTACCCTTGCCAAGAAACAGTTTGTGTGATAGAAACCCAAATTGATGACTTAAATCCCCAAGTGATTGGGTATGTCTTCGAGGTGCTATTTAATGCTGGGGCTTTGGATGTATTTACCCAAGCCATTGGCATGAAAAAATCTCGTCCTGGGGTATTACTCACGGTGATTTGCCCACCGGAAAAATTAACCGTTTGTGAAGATATTTTATTTAGAGAAACGACAACCCTTGGTATTCGCCACTTTACCCAGCAACGCACAATTCTGCAACGGGAAATTCGGCGAGTTGAGACCAAGTATGGCAAAGTGCGGGTAAAAGTTGCCAGTCGCGCTTCAGGAGTTCAAAACGCCATCGCCAATGTCCAACCGGAATATGAAGACTGTGCCGCGATCGCACGAGACTATAATTTATCCTGGCGGGAGGTGCATCAACTAGCACTCGATGCCTGGTATCGTGCTAATAATCCACCATTGCCATGATGTGGGGTGTCGGGTGTTGGGTGTCGGGTGTTGGGTGTCGGGTGTCGGGTGTTGGGTGTTGGGTGTCGGGTGTCGGGTGTCGGGTGTGGGAAAGCTGGGGTTGTAGAGACGTTCCGGTGGAACGTCTGGAAGCTGGGGGAGATGAGGGAGAACATTTAAAGTCGTTTAGAGTAAGCTGTTCGGCGTTTAAACCTTAATGTAAAAAATGGCTCTCATCCTTGTAGTACGAGCATCTTGCTCGCTACTAATATCCCATTTAAATGCATGACAGCTTAGAGCTTATCCGAGTAGTATGACACGTTGCTCCGTCTGAGTCCTTTAAACTGTAATTAATTGTTGGGTTCGGAAAGAAGTATGGCAGAGTATCAAAAGATCGAATATCGCATTGGCAAAGATGGCAAAATCACCGAAACCGTCATCGGTGCTACCGGATCAAGTTGTACCGAAACCACCAAAGGGATTGAAGCGGAGCTCGGAGATGTAGAAACCCAAGAATTGCTGTCAGAATACTATGAAGGTGACGAAACCATAACTACGGATCAAACCACGAGCCTAAATCAATATTAAGGGGAGCAGTAACATGGCTCATGATCCTAACCTATTGGGGCTTGGTTTACTGCTGTGGTTTGTCTTCACCACTTTCCTCATTAGTCGCTTTGGTCCCAAAAAAAGACCTGAAAACCATTCTGCCTCAATTTCAGTTGCTGACTCCACTCAAATCGCGGAATTAGAGGCACAATGTCAGCGGCTACGGTATGAACTCGAAGCGCGATCGCAGCAACTATCCACAGATATCCAAGATACCACCTTTGAACAACTACGCCCCCTACTGACCAATTATCCCACCGCTTGCCGGATGATTGAAGAACGCCCGGATTTACCGGCTAAAAATTTAGTCGCACTCTTGACTCCATTAGAAAATCTAATTCAGAGTTGGGGATATGAACCCATTGGTCAACCTTGGGAACAGGTTCCCTTTAATTCCCAACTACACCAACCTGATGTTGACGATATCACAGAAGGAGAACTCGTTTATATTCGATTTGTCGGCTATCGAGATCATGATCGAATACTTTGTCCCGCTAAAGTAAGTCGTAACCTACCCAGGGGAGTGTCACATTAATGAGTGTGTAGGGGCGGGTTTAGGGACTTTGTTTCGCTGTTAATGATAACTTTTGTGCAAAACCCGCCCTGACTAACTTTTGAGTGCGATAACTATTTGACAAATGACAAATGACCAATACAGTTGCCATTGACTTCGGTACGAGCAACACAGTCGTCAGTATACTCGAACCCGATACCAACAATCCCAAAACTATCCGACTCGGTTCACTCTCTCGCCTGTTTAAAACGAACTCAAGTGAATCGGATATCCCCGTCATTCCTACCCTAGTTTTTATCAAAGACAATAACCAAATACTTCTGGGAGAACAAGTTCGTTCCCAGCGCTTAGGACAATCTCAACCGACTCGCTTTTTCAAAGGCTTTAAACGAGATTTAGCGGCTGATTTTCAACCGCCTCCGCGTCTCATTAATGGTGAAGCTTACACCGCTGAATCAGTTTCCGAACAATTTATTCAAGCTATCTGGCAGCAACTCAAAGCCCAAAAAATTAACCCCTCTCAGCTTATTTTAACTGTACCTGTGGGCGCATTCGAGCGCTATTTAGATTGGTTTCGCGAGGTGGCACGTCGCCTGGATGTGGAGCAAATTAAGCTGGTGGATGAATCCACAGCAGCGGCGTTAGGCTATGCAGTACAGCGTCCCAGTTCCTTAGTATTAGTGGTGGATTTTGGTGGCGGGACACTGGATTTAAGTTTAGTTCGTACTGCACCCCAATTGGATGCAGCCAAGCACGAACGCGAAACAGTATTACGGGCAGAAGTGTTAGCGAAATCCGATGCATACATCGGCGGGGAAGATGTGGATAGTTGGATTGTTGAAGACTATTTGCATCAGCAAGGATGGTCAAGGGAAGAGATTGGTGAGGTGGGGTGGCAGAATTTATTAGAGTTAGCTGAACGATTGAAAATTCGCTTATCCAATACTCAGGAAGCGAAGGAGAGTTGGTTAGATGAGGAAACATTTACCTCATATAACTTGCAACTGTATCGGGATAAGTTAGAAGAGATTCTGGAAAATCGCCAGTTTTTGGAACAATTGCGGGAAGCGTTGGATGAAGTTTTGACGATTGCCCTAGGGAAAGGAATTAGTAAGAGTGATATTGAACAGGTGTTGTTAGTGGGGGGGAGTTGTTTAATTCCGGCTGTCCAGCAGTTGATCCGATCCTATTTTGGCAAGACAAAGGTTAAGTTAGATAAGCCCTTTGAAGCCGTGGCATACGGGGCGTTAGCGTTAAATCAAGTGGTGAGTGTGGATGATTATTTGCGCCACAGTTATGCCATTCGCTTATGGGAACCGTATGCTAAAAGTTATTCCTATTTCACCTTATTTGAAAAAGGGATGCAATATCCCTGTGAACGGGGAGAACCGTTAACCTTACAAGTCGCCATTGAAGGACAACGGGAAATACGTTTGGATATTGGCGAAGTGGCAGAAATGGCACAATCTGAAGTGACCTATGATAGCTTGGGACGGATGACCAGTAGTCAGTTATTCAAGCAAGCGGCGTATCGTTCCTTGGATAGCGATCGCGAACAGGTTTGTGTGGCACATTTAGATCCACCGGGACAAGTGGGAGTTGACCGAATTTCCGTTCAATTTGAGGTAGATGAACGACGGGTGCTAGTGGCGACAGTTAAGGATTTACAGACGGGGAAACTGTTAGTAGAAAAAGGCGCGATCGCGAAATTACAATAGGGCGTTTATTGGTATAATGTATAATACTAAATCCCGGTTAACTACCGCCCTCATAACCCAGACTACAGCGTGGCGGAAATACTGTAGGGGCGGGTTTAGGGACTAAATTCGGCTATTCACAAATAAATAAACAACAAAACCCGCCCTACCTTACAAATGACGTAGCTTGCTTCTCGATGAAAGCGAGTATGACAAATGACGAATGACAAATGACGAATGACGAATGACAAATGACGAATGACGAATGACAAATGACGAATGACGAATGACAAATGACAAATGACAAATGACAAATGACGAAAGTCAGTTATTGGTATAACGGTAAACTTATTCTAGGCGATCGCATCGAACTCGCCATCACTGATCCGGGTTTGATTTACGGCGCGACAACCTTTACCACCCTGCGCGTTTATCACCAGTCCCTCACCCACCCCTTAACTCATTGGGACGCCCATTGTGCGCGTTTACGTCACAGCTTGCAGGTGTTTGGCTGGCAATTCCCCGACTGGGAACGCATCCGCCACGGTGCAGAACAATTACTCCCCTCATTTCCGGTACTGAGAATTGTGGTTTTCCCGGATGGGCGAGAATGGATTACGGGGCGTCCTCTCCCCGCTGATTTAAGCGAACGCCAACAGCACGGAATAATTGCCTGGTTAGCGGAAGCGTCACACTTGCGCCGTTCTTTACCCACCTATAAAACTGGAAACTATCTGGGCGGATGGCTGGCGCTGCAAAAGGCTCAACAACTCGGCGATCAGGAGGCTATATTAGTTGATGATCAGGGGAATTGGTTAGAAACGAGTACAGGGAATCTTTGGGGCGCTAAAGACGGCTGCTGGTGGACACCGCCGATTGATGGGGGGATATTACCGGGAGTGGCGCGATCGCACCTGATTAGTCGCCTTGAACAACAAGGATTAAAAATTTGCCAAGTTCCCTGGAATCAGAAATTGGTGCAGGAGTTTGACGCGATCGCTTATACCAATAGTGTCATGGAAATCATCCCGATTCACACCGTTATCACGGCAGAGCAACGGTTTGGGTATCGTTCCCTTTCTGGTGGTTTAGCACCGTTGCAGCGTTTATTTGGGGAGTCTCAAAAATAATTACAACCTTTAATTATACCACATCAAGAGGAAATTTGCTAATTCCCCCAGTTGACCAAGAACCAACTTCGCCAAATAGTCTGATAGACGTTAACATTAGTTAATATAATCAGCCGATTCGACGCCATCACATCACATCCTAAGTCTTAGGAGGAAATCAGTAGTGAATAAGAAATGGAGAAATGCGGGGCTTTATGCACTACTAGCGATAGTAGTCATCGCCTTGGCAACAGCATTTTTAGACCAACCGTCCCAAACGCGGGAAACCTGGAGATACGACCAGTTCATTGATAACGTTAATAGCAATAAAGTTGAGATCGTTCAACTCAGTTCTGACCGCACTCAGGCAATGGTAACCACTCAAGACGGTTCCCAGTACCAGGTCAACCTGCCTAACGATCCAGAACTAATCAGTATTCTCACCAACAATAACGTAGATATTAAAGTTCGCCCTCAGAGTGATGATGGGTTCTGGTTCAGAACCCTGAGCGGACTCTTCTTCCCGATCCTGCTTCTGGTGGGTTTATTTTTCTTACTGCGGCGGGCGCAAAATGGTCCGGGTTCTCAAGCGATGAACTTCGGCAAATCTAAAGCCCGAGTCCAGATGGAACCGCAAACCCAGGTCACGTTTGGCGATGTGGCGGGGATTGAGCAAGCCAAGCTGGAACTCAACGAAGTAGTTGACTTCCTCAAAAACGCCGATCGCTTCACCGCCATTGGTGCAAAAATTCCCAAAGGGGTGCTGCTTGTTGGACCTCCGGGAACGGGTAAAACCCTCTTAGCGCGTGCTGTTGCTGGGGAAGCTGGTGTACCCTTCTTCTCCATTTCCGGGTCTGAATTCGTGGAAATGTTCGTGGGTGTGGGTGCGTCTCGTGTCCGTGACTTATTCGAGCAAGCCAAGAATAGTGCCCCTTGTATCGTATTTATCGATGAAATTGACGCCGTAGGTCGTCAACGGGGTGCTGGCTTAGGCGGCGGTAACGATGAGCGGGAACAAACCCTGAACCAGTTGCTGACGGAAATGGATGGGTTTGAAGGCAATACGGGTATTATTATTATTGCCGCCACCAACCGTCCTGATGTTCTGGATTCAGCATTATTGCGCCCTGGTCGGTTTGACCGTCAGGTGGTCGTGGATCGCCCCGACTACGCCGGACGTTTGGAAATTCTCAACGTTCACGCTCGCGGCAAGACCTTATCTAAGGATGTAGACTTAGAGAAAATTGCCCGTCGGACTCCTGGCTTCACGGGTGCCGATTTATCGAACTTGCTCAACGAAGCCGCGATCTTAGCCGCACGGCGCAACCTCACCGAAATCTCCATGGATGAGGTAAATGACGCCATCGACCGGGTATTAGCCGGACCTGAGAAGAAAGACCGGGTGATGAGCGAGAAGCGCAAGCGGTTAGTCGCGTATCATGAAGCGGGTCACGCCTTGGTCGGTGCGTTAATGCCCGATTATGACCCGGTGCAGAAAATTAGTATTATCCCACGCGGTCGGGCCGGTGGATTAACTTGGTTTACGCCCAGTGAAGACCGGATGGATTCTGGGTTGTATTCCCGTTCCTACCTGCAAAATCAAATGGCGGTGGCGTTGGGGGGACGAATCGCTGAGGAAATTATCTTCGGTGAAGAAGAAGTGACGACAGGGGCGTCGAATGACTTACAGCAAGTCGCCCGCGTCGCCCGCCAAATGATCACCCGCTTCGGAATGAGCGATCGCTTGGGTCCTGTGGCATTAGGACGGCAAAATGGCAATATGTTCCTAGGACGGGACATTGCCTCTGATCGCGATTTCTCCGACACCACCGCCGCGACGATTGATCAAGAGGTGCGTCAGTTGGTGGATGAAGCCTATCATCGGGCGAAAGATGTCTTAGTGGGTAATAAACACATCCTGGACAAATTATCTGCCATGCTGATTGAGAAAGAAACCGTCGATGCAGAAGAACTGCAAGAACTGTTAGCCGAAAACGATGTGAAGATGGCCGCGATCGTTTAATCCTCAGGTCGGTAATAATAATCTTTAAGGCAGCGTCAGCATACGCTGTCTTTTTTTGGTAACAACGTTCCAGACGTGCTAAGCCAAAACCCCCTCTCCCCCAGCCCCTCTCCCACGAGGGGAGAGGGGAGCAAGAAGGAAGAAAAAAGCGGTAGGGAAGCGGTATTCTAGATGTGATGACAGAAGCGTCTTTATGTGATAGTTCCCCTTCTCCTATGCAACAAAAGCGAAGCATCCTCTGTCCTCCCCCCTCTTCGTAGGGGGGAACGAGGGGGGTGGGAGAAGGGGTTAGGGGATGAGGGTGAAAAGCTGCCCCTGTCGAGCTTTTCACCTTAAGTTGACACAACCAGCCCCTACAATTCCGCTCCTACAATTGATGTATATAGCGCTTCGCACTGGTCTAGTTACACTTTGTTTGCACGAACATCCCATCTGGACTCAGCTTCAGAGAAGGGAGTTGTAAATACACCAGCGCGACCTGCTATAACTTATGATGAGTAAAGAGAAAATTATTTTTAGTACCGATTGGATTACGGTTAAGGAAACAGCTTGGGGATATCATTACCTAGAACGCAAGGGACGAGATTCTGTGGCAATATTTCTGATCAGAAAAAGTCAGAGTAACACCGGAGACTATGAAGTTTTGATTAGACAGCAGCCACTTTGTATCCATATTCCCGATATTAATCAAGAGCATAAACTCTATCCCTGTCCCATTACTGGGGGTATTGATGCAGGGGAGTCGCCAGAGGAAGCGGCGATTAGAGAGGTGCATGAAGAAGCGGGATTTTCGGTTCAGGTTCTGCCGTTGGGAAAGTATATTGTCGGAACTCAAACCAATGAGATTTGTTATATGTATTATGCTGATGTAACGGGTGTAGAACCGGAAAAAGCCCAGCAAGATGGCAGCTATTTTGAATCGATTAGCCATAATGAATGGCATCCGTTAGGTTACTTGAATCAATGCGATTATTCAGCTTGTCAGATTGGGTATTTTCGGCTCAAATCTATTCTTGGATAAGATACCGGGTGGTGGATTAGAATCGTAGGGGCGCACCGACGTGCGCCCTTTTACCGCACGCAAAAAAAGGGCTTTGTTTGTAGTAAGCACTTTAGTGCTTCAACGCCTAGCTTTAGTGGTTTAAACCAGGGTAAGCCAACCTAAAAAATCCCTTAACAGCCCTCATAACGTCCCCTTACGCTTGCGATTAAAATAAACGCTTAACCCCTCACCCCCAGCCCCTCTCCCACGCCGGGGAGAGGGGAGCAAGAAAGGTGGTATATTGCAGGCGTAGCCACCTACATTTTTTATCATTAATTGTTCCAATTCCCCTTCTCCAAGGAAACAAAAGCGAAGCATCCTCTGTCCTCCCCCGTGCAACAAAAGCGAAGCATCCTCTGTCCTCCCCCCTCTTGTAGCAGGGGGGAACGAGGGGGGTGGAGAAGGGGTTAGGGAATGAGGGGGAAAATATCGAAAAACCTCTACAACCCCATCTCTCATTCCTCCACTCCCACAATCGCCGCCAACGCCTCAGCATATTGCTGTAACTCCTTTCCCAGTATTAGCAACTCCTCATGCATCTGAGGTTCTAAAGACCAATTTTTCTCATGTTCTTTAGGACTCGTTGTGGCAGGTTTCTGGGCTTCCCAGGTTTGTAATAACGGATGCCATTTTGATAGAAATGGGCGCAATCCTTGATTAAGAACCGCAATGGCAATTCCGCCAACGGATTTAGAGGATATGCCAACATCGGGACCCGCGTCTCTGAGGATTTGCCGGGTAATCCCTGAATATTACTTCCAAGTGTAAATGCATCCTCAAATTGTCCTGCTGTAACCTGTCCTTTAATAATTTCTATCAGCGCTTCATCTTTATCAGTTTGATTATCGGGAATAGCAATTATGTTAGCCGTTGCAATCGCTTGGTCAAACCATCTCAGCCTAGTTTGCGCTTTAACTATTGTTAACAGAGATTGTGCTTTGCAGCGTTTGTCCTTAATTTGCAGTGCTGTTGTTATAGCATCGGTAAAATTTTCTTGCCATCGCTCAGCTTTCTGTGCCTGTACTGCTACAATCTCCTGGAGAATAATATCTTTATAATAGTAAGGGCTATTATCATAAATTCTATTTGCAGTTTCGAGGACAGAAATAAAATATATATCGTTACACTCTTCTTGGGTTACTATCCACGTCAAAAGTCTTTCTATAGATTTAGGGTTAAGATTTGCCAGTTCTTCAGTGGTCTTAAGGGCATCAGATAATTCACCAATCTCTGCTTGCTTACTAGCTATTCTAGAGAGGTAAATATACTTAACGTTGTCTTCAATGTTCCATGCAAATTGTTTAGCTTGACTAAATGAGATTCGTGCTTGCTCTCTATCCCCAATTTTTGCTTGCGCCTTGGCAAGATACATCCAGTAGTCTTCTAAGCCGCCTTGAAACTCAATTCGTTGCAGGGTTTCGCGGGCATCAGAAAATAGCCCTGTTTCTACCTGGTAATTGGCTATGTCAATCAAGACAGTCGTTCGAGTCTTTGGATTTTCAATCTTGTGTGTTGCTTCGAGAGCTTCGCTAAAGGTGGCTCTTGCCTCCTCCCTCTGTCCCAGTTTAATTTGCGCTTTGGCTATATCACCCATCCACCATACCCACCAACAGCTTGGAAAGGTTTGTCTTGTAATTTCAAGGACTTTGGCAAAAACAATTTGTGTTTCTTGACTATTCCCTTTTTCTAATTGCGCCTCTAGTATCTCTCTGAGTGGAAAAACTTGCTTGTGTTCTAAAATAATCCATTCTGCAATTGTAAGGGCGGCTTGCACCTTACCAACTTCGATGAGAAACATACAAAGCAAACCCGGAGCAGAATATTCAAAAAGCCTTTGATGCAAAGCGAGACAGGTTTCCTCACTCACTTCAAAAATATGAGCAAGGAAATATGCAGCATACTTGTGTTGCCAATCAGTAGCCCAATTGAGTTGAAAATGGGGCAAACTTTTCTGTTGTAATCTCTCCAACGCCTCCCGTGCGTCATCTAGCTTGCCCTGATCTTTCAATTCCCAAGCCAGGAGTAGATACCAAAGAATACAGCGCTCAATCTCATACTGATCCGCCAGTATCCATGCCCTTTTGAGACTGCCCGATCGCAACGCATCTAGTGGTGACTCTTGAGCATTTGTCTGCCCCAGTCTATGTGCGTGTACCAGCACAAACTCAGCCATTCTCTCTGCCTTGTCTTCCTCCGCAGCACTGAGCAAGGCAGCCTGCACCGTCTTTAGAGGTAAATCCGGTTCATCAGGCAATTGTTGCTGTTGGGCAGATGCAAAGTATGGGTTACGTGCGATCGCATACAACTCCTCCCACCGCTTCGCCTTTCCCAAGTGTTCGGCATAATGCCGCAATGCATAAGAACTAAGGTTGTCCTGCCATTTGGCACAATAGTCAATTAACTTAGCTTCCGCCAAACCAGCCTGACGCCCCAGCGCCCCTTTAAACTCCTGGGCGAGTAAGGGGTGAGCAAAACTATAACAACCCGTTTGAATACTAAACCACCGTGTCGCCTGCCAGGGTAAATCGGCTAAATCCCAGGCATTCAACTTAGTCAATTCCTGAATATCATCCTCGGATAACGCTCCCAACGCCACTGACAGCAACGCAAACAACTCCCGCACTTCCCGTTGTCGCTTAATCTCCTCAACTTGGGCAAGTTGGCGAAACTGTTCTTTCACATAAGCTTTGAACCCACCGGGACTATTCCGGAGTACCCCCTGCACATCCTGACACTTTATTGCCGCCTGTCTCAATTCATCAATCAGATAACGCAGGTAAAGCGGGAATCCCCCGGTTATCTCATCCAGCCGTTTAACAAAATCCTGATTCTGGCTATACGTCACTAACTCGCTGATTTGCCTTAGCCACTTGGGAATTGCTTCACGGCGTAACCGCTTCAGATACAATCTCTGAGCATTATCCGTCCAATTCCGCAGGTATTCCGGCTCATCCTCTGACTCGGCGCGTGCTGAAGCAATCACAAACACGCCATCCGGGAGCCAAGTAAAAAACGGCTCCAATGTTTCTGACGCCTCATCCAACCCATCCAACACAATCACCAGACGCTTACCCTCTGGCGAGACAGGTTTCTCCAGCATCCCTACCAGGATATCCCGCATCCGATTTGGATCATTAGGAAACTGCCCATTCCTAATGTTGTGATACAGATAGAGTTGTTTGAGTAAATGGCGATAGGCTTCAGACACCGAGCGCGTCTTTTGGTAACGATAACTAAAGCAGTGATAGGCAATGAAACAATTTTCCTGCTGAGTTTGTTGCCAATGGGACAACAGAGCCGATTTGCCAAAACCCGCCGCACTGGTTACTAACAGCACCCCCCTAGAATTGTGCTGCACAAAGTCATCAAGCTGACGCTGCTCCTCCTCCCGCCCTTCAAAGGGCTGCTGAATATACTCATGAACAATTCCCTTAACTTGAGCTTCTATCTCGTAGCCGATATATTGCTCACCAATAATCGAAATCGCAGATTCAGCCAGGGTTTGATTGAGGCGTGCAAATCCCTCTGACTCTTGCTCCAGCCGTTGAATAACTCGGATAGCTCGCAGCGATTGCTCAGCAAAAGGGCTAGGAATAATCGCCGGGTCAATTCCCAACCGGAACAGCACTTCCTCAAATTGAGCCGGATTCAGCCTTTTCAGACGCTGTAGTAGTTCGCCTCGACCATCCATTCAACCCTATCCACCTGATACCAACTTACCTTCTATCATGTCATGCTGAGTGTTTTATCATGTCATGCTGAGTGTTCTAAGCTGTCATTCTGGGTGTTCTATCCTGTCATTTTGGGCGTTCTATCATGTCATGCATTTAAATTGGGAATGGGTAGCGAGCAATTGGGAATGAGTAGCGAGCAAGATGCTCGCACTACTGGCGTGACCCAGCTAAAATGGTGCAATAGATTGGGTACGTAGTGAGGGCTTTAGCCCTCTACAGCTAGGCGTTAGAGAACTAAAGTTCTCACTACAAACAAAGTCCTATTTTAGCTGGGTCAGTCCACTACTGGCGTGACACACCTTAATTGATGAATTAACCATTAGCCCGGAAACCGTAGGGGCGCACCGACGTGCGCCCAATTTCACGGTCAAATCTATTCCACAATTTTAGCTGTGTCGTACCATTCACCTTAGACAGCACTATCCAACTGTAAGTATTAGGACTTACGCAGCTACACCATCTATCTATCGTTGAAATGGTGCGTTATGCTACGCTAACACACCCTACAGATAGAGACTATTAGTAAGTCCTAAGTATTCAACCGGACATGACATCATCCTAAGCTGTTCGGCATTTAAACCTTCATGTCAATAATGACGAAATCCTTGTAGTGCGTTAAGCGAAGCCATGCCGCAGGCTTTGCATCTTGCTCGCTACTAATACCCAATTTAAATGCATGACAGCTTACCTCTTCAAATGTGGAGCCGCTTGATAAATCGAGTCTAGCAGTCCAGACAGCGACTCGCCGTCTTTTTGACTCGCCAATTTAATAATCTCCTTGGCTTTTTGCACCTGTGCCACATTCATTGGCAGTTGAGATTCATCTATTTCATAGTAAAAAATCACCTCATCAAACTGAGCCTGAAGGAGGCATTTGAGCAGCTTAAACGCCAGGATTCTCGGTGCAACGCCGGATGACACCTGGGCTGGGGGTGAAGCCGGAACAGGTGCAGGCGTCGTCTCACCCTTCAGTGGCGGCTTCCCTGACTCTCCCCGCATCCCATTCACCAGTTGTTGAAATTCTGCCTCATAGTTATCGTCATTAATACTAATGTGGGGAAAAGATTGGAGAAAAAATGGCTTTTGGCAGTCTTTATAGAGAACCGGAATCAGGCGACGGCTGGGAGTCCGTGACTCAAGTTTAGCCCGTTTTTCCTCCTCAACTTGTGCCATTAGCCATGCGTCTTTTTCATAACTCACCCACTGGGAATTAACACTATCTGGGGAGAGAACCAAAACCAGAATATCTGCATTAGATAACCCTTCTTCCAACTTATCCGGTATTCTATCACCAGGGAGAATCTCCCATTTATCTAACCAAGCATCAATCCCTTCGCGGCTGCGTAAATCCGTTGCCAGACGCTCAACAAAGGGTTTGTCGATACTGCTATGACTAATAAACGCTTTCATTATTCTGTATTATTAATAGTGGGACTATTATAAACTTCTCTTGGAGATTGACACACCATCCAGCTCACCTAAACCTGGTAAGCCAGATGAGCTTTTCTTACCCCCTTTTGAGGAGGCGATTGAAATCGCTGCTACACAAACAAAGCCTGCCTCCGCAGGCTGAATTGATTGAGTCCGCGCAGGCGGACTTGGTTTGTATAGCCCCAGACTTCTAGTCTGTGGGC
This sequence comes from Coleofasciculus sp. F4-SAH-05, assembly GCF_040222985.1. Classification (NCBI taxonomy): domain Bacteria; kingdom Bacillati; phylum Cyanobacteriota; class Cyanophyceae; order Coleofasciculales; family Coleofasciculaceae; genus Coleofasciculus; species Coleofasciculus sp. F4-SAH-05. The sequence continues at coordinate 13,450 of NZ_JAVKBY010000162.1, read as the reverse complement.
GATTTGCTGCGGAATGCTCTACACTATTTTGTATCAAATCAGCTAATCGCAGATGTAGTGGAGTGGATACGGGCGATCGCAACAAAACAATCAATTAAATCTTGATGTTTACCAAGAATAGAGTAATCCCATTTGAGTTAAGTAGGTGAACACAATAAAAGTTAACGGTGGAGATTGTCATTCGTCATTTGTCATTTGTCATTCGTTTACTCCCTCTGCTCCCAGACGCGCCATGGCGCGTCTCTACATCGCTTCCTCATCTTCCCCTGCTTTCCTTAACGGTACTTAGACAAAAAATAAGGTAAAAATTGTGCCAGAAACTGTCTAAGTACCGCCGTGAGGGTGTCAATTACAAATCACCAATATAGGTGTCGAGGGCTTTAGCGGTTTCCACTAGGGGATGATGACTATCCACTAAAATCGGACTGTTGCTGGTCACCTCATCAATGGGAATGTTGACAACAACTCCATTTTGCCAAGCGACCATTTTTTGATAGTCATCTTGGGCAATTAAATCGACAGCCGCTTTGCCAAAGGAGGTAGCCAGCAAACGGTCTAACGCCGAGGGCGCACCACCCCGTTGAACATGACCTAAAACCGTCACCCGTGCTTCAATTTTATCCCCGCTGAAGTGAGAAATCTGATCCGCGACATAATCTCCAATCCCCCGTAATCGAATCTCACCCTGGGAGTCTGTGTAGTAGCGTTCTTGACCCTCAATGGTTTTCGCCCCCTCAGCCACAACCACGATCGCAAAGCGGCGATTCCAGCGATCGCGTAGTTCGGTGATATGTTTACAAACACCACTAATGGAATAGGGAATTTCCGGGATCAGGATGACATCAGCACCGCCAGCAATCCCGGCATTTAGGGCTAGATGTCCGGCTTCGCGCCCCATCACCTCAACCACCATCACGCGATCGTGACTGGCGGCTGTATAGGAGAGGCGAGATAGGGCATCAACAATGGTGTTAACCGCCGTATCAAAGCCAACGGCTAAATTCGTGAACGCCACATCATTATCAATCGTCTTGGGGACGCCCACAATATTCATATTCCCTTTATGGGCAAGCTGGTTCATAATCGCCAGACTCCCGTCACCACCAATAACAATTAGGGCGTCTAGACCTAATTTCTGATAACCAGCGATAATCTGATCGGCTTGAGCCTCGGTATCCCCTTTATTAATTGAACCAAGGATAGTACCACCAGTACTCAGGAGTGGGTCGATTCCCCGACTATCTAAACCATGAACATTCAGTGAGACTGCTTTGCCTTCCAATAAACCTTGGGTGGCATAGGGAATACCTAAAACTTCCCAATCATAGCTCAGGGTAGCATGTCTAACCGCAGCGCGAATGACCGCATTTAATCCGGGACAGTCACCGCCACTGGTGAGTAGACCAATCCGTTTGCGAGTTTCCATAGGTCGATCTCAAGTTGTGTTCTATTGTAGATGTGGATGGTTTGAACGAAGGCTGTTTGATACATCAAATCCAGATTTACTCCCCAGACAGTCTGACAGCACCCTGAAACCACAACTACGGTTTTGCCTTTACGGGATGAGGATCAAGCAAGCTGAATTAGGATTGAGCGCAAGTCCGATTGAGTGATGCAGTTGTGGCACTCGTCTTTTGAGAGTCGTTTGCCTCAAAAACGCTTGATCAGCGGTAAGTCTAGGGTAGTCAGCGTCAACCCCTGTTGGCAAACATGGTTCTAGATCCCCTCATGGCAAAAAACCTCAACCCTTGCTGGTCTGTAAACATCTAGTCCAAGATAGCCAATTTTCTTTGATCTGAGAGTATCAAGCAGCACTGCGGCTTTAGAAAATGCTGATTGAGAAGTCGTGATTGGTGATGGGCAAGACCAATATCTTTTCTCCACCCAGGCTGGTATCATCATTGTTGATTCTGACGTCAAGGCTTTTGAGTCCCTGGTTTCCATGAATGAGCTACGCGGCAAACAAGCATTTATCTGTGATATGGATGGCGTGATTTACCACGGCAACCGCTTACTGCCAGGAGTGGAGGCATTTTTGGACTGGTTGAAGGTGTCGGAAAAAAAATTTCTGTTCCTGACTAATAGTAGCGAGCGATCGCCTCGGGAGTTGCGGGAGAAGCTCAAACGGTTGGGCGTAGAAGTCCCGGAGGAGAATTTCTACACCAGCGCTTTGGCAACGGCGGCATTTTTGGCTCAACAATGTCCCGGAGGAAGTGCCTTTGTGATTGGGGAAGCCGGGTTGACAAATGCGCTGTATAATGATGGGTTTTCCATGAACGATACCAACCCAGATTATGTGGTGGTAGGTGAGACGCGCAGTTATAGCTTTGAGAAATTAGAACAGGCGGCGCAATTAGTGATTAAAGGGGCAAAGTTAATTGGCACAAATCCTGACTTAACTGGACCGAGTGAGAAAGGAATTGTGCCAGCGACAGGGGCGTTAATTGCACCCTTGGAACTGACGACGGGGGCAAAAGCCTATTTTGTTGGCAAGCCAAATCCCCTAATGATGCGCCATGCTCTCAAGAAGTTAGGCTGTCGTCGCGAGGATACCGCCATCATTGGCGATCGCATGGATACGGATATCATTGCCGGGATTGAGTCAGAAATCGAGACGGTGTTGGTTTTATCCGGAGTCACCCGCCAAGAGGATTTAATCCATTTTGCCTATCGTCCCCACTATATTTTGCCAGGAGTGGGGGATTTAGTTCCTTGACCCAGACACGATATAATATTATGTCCGGTTGAATACTCACATTTAGGTGGAGACAAGGCAGTGGTTCGACAGGCTCACCAACCAGGCTCCAAGGCTCCAAGGGAAGGAGTAAGGTTGCAAGGAAGAAGGATATTACGGTTATTTCGGCGGACATGATATAGTAACAAATCAGGGTTAGCTACCCCCGTTATAATCCAGTCCGCGCAGGCGGACTTTGTTTGTGTAGCCGCGATTTCAATCGCCCTAGCTCAGGTTGAACTGAATCCCATCACCTCAGCGACGGCGGTGGTGGTTGGCTCAATTCCTCGCTGTAATTGATTGTTGCAGTGTTGAATCGCCGTATCCGGATCTTTTAACCCATTCCCTGTCAGCACACAAACCACTGTTGCTCCCGTGGGAACTTGATCTTTCACTTTCAATAACCCCGCCACCGATGCAGCGCTAGCGGGTTCACAAAATATTCCTTCTTTTGATGCTAAAAGGCGATAAGCTGCCAGAATTTCCGCATCGGTAACGCTATTAAATTCTCCCTGACTGGCATCTTTTACCGCAACAGCTTTCTGCCAACTGGCTGGATTGCCAATCCGAATCGCGGTGGCAATTGTTTCCGGATGCGCCACGGGTTCACCCAGAATCAGTGGTGATGCCCCAGCCGCTTGGAATCCCATCATCCGAGGTAAGCGATCGCACAACCCATGTTGATGATACTGGCAAAAGCCCATCCAATACGCGGTAATATTCCCGGCATTTCCCACCGGAATACACAGCCAATCTGGGGCATTCCCTAAATTATCAACAATTTCAAACGCGCCCGTTTTTTGACCTTCCAATCGATAGGGATTGACCGAATTCACCAACGTTACCGGATAATTTGCCGCTAACTCCTGGACAATCCGCAAACAGTCGTCAAAATTTCCCTCAATTGCCAATACCTGCGCCCCATAAACCAATGCCTGCGCCAACTTCCCCAGGGCAACATACCCATCCGGAATTAACACAAACGCTTGCATATCCCCCCGAGTCGCATAAGCCGCCGCCGAGGCAGAGGTATTCCCGGTACTGGCACAAATAACCGCCTTCGCTCCGGCTTCCTTTGCCTTAGAAATCGCCATAGTCATACCCCGGTCTTTAAAGCTACCCGTCGGATTAAGACCATCATATTTAACCAATACCTTGACTCCCTTACCCACCGCTTCTGAAAGGGCAGGGGTGGGGATCAGAGGAGTATTTCCCTCCAAGAGAGTCACTATGGGAGTTGAGGCGGTGACGGGTAAATAAGACCGATAAGTCTCAATTAAACCCGACCATTGACAAGGCAAGGCATTGGTATCTGTAGTTTGAGGGATATGATTGGTAGCAGACAGAGTCATGTGATTTCTTACTGAATTTTGGTCATGACAAATGACCCGAAAAAACTTTTGAGTGACCAGACATGCGATCGCACATCTGTAGGGGCGGGTTTAACTATTATCGCGGCTTGCCACCCAGATGTCACTAAACCCGCCCTAACTCTTCGACATAAGACGAATGACGAATAACATAAGACAAATTCATCCCACGCCTATTGGTCATGGGATGAACTCAATCAATTACCGAGAACGGTTATGAGTAACCGATTCTTTGGATTGGTTATTACGACGCTTCACCAGTTTCGGACGTTCTACTTTGTTATCCACCTCGATGGCGGCTAACTCCGGTTGCGTGTGGTCATAGACCATTTGCAAGGCGGCGGCAGCGATCGCGTGGGGGTCGTATTCTTCACTCAACTCCCGTACAATCGGCAGGAATGATGCCATCCGTTCGCCAGCCAGTGCCTCGCGTAACTCGTCTTGTAGTTTCTCCAAGCGCCGCGCTTCGATTTGCGATCGCGTAGGAATCCGGGACACCTGTAAATTCTGCCGGACTTTCCGTTCAATCTGGTGAAGTTTGCGCCGTTCAAAGGGTTGAATCAAGGAAATCGCGGTTCCGGTTTTCCCGGCACGACCCGTACGACCAATCCGGTGAATATAACTCTCCACCTGATCCGGCAGGTCGTAATTAATCACATGGGTGAGATGATCCACATCCAGACCCCGTGCAGCAATATCCGTTGCCACTACCCAGCGCACCTGACTCTGGCGGAATCGGGACAACAAGCGCTCCCGTTGGCTTTGGCTGAGGTCGCCATGATACTCATCCACACTATGACCAGCCGCTTGTAACTGACTGGTGAGTTCCGCTGCTGACCGCCGCGTCCGCACAAAAATTAATGCGGCTTCGGGGTCTTCCAGTGCCAAAATTGGCTGTAGGGCTTTGGACTTTGAACACCCACGGGGGATCATATAAACCCGTTGCTCAATCCGTGCTGGGGTGGCTTTGGGTAGTTCCACGGTTACCGTCACCGGGGATTTGAGGAACTGGTTGACTAAATCCCGAATCGCCTTCGGCATTGTTGCCGAAAAACAGGCAGTCTGGCGTTCTTTCGGGGCTTGCTTGAGGATTTTTTTGACATCATCGATAAAGCCCATGCTCAACATTTCATCGGCTTCATCTAAGACCACCCATTGGACTTGATCTAATTTCAGATCTCCTCGATCCAGCAAATCGATCACTCGTCCTGGCGTCCCGACAACCATTTGGGCATTACGTTGTAAGAGACGAATTTGGCGATCAATAGATTGTCCGCCGTAGACGGTGACTATACCGACACGGCGATTGCTGGTCAAGTCCCGAATCGCATCTGCCACTTGTCGGGCTAATTCCCGTGTTGGGGCAAGAATTAAGGCTTGTACCCCTCGGACATTGGGATTAAGCTGTTCCAAAATCGGCAAAGAAAAGGCAGCGGTTTTCCCTGTACCGGTTTGAGATTGAGCGACCACATCTTGCCCTGCCAACAGTTCCGGAATGGCTTGAGATTGAATGTCCGTTGGTGTATCAAAACCTAATTTTTCCAGTTGATGGAGGCACTCTTCAGATAAGCCCAGATTATTGAATGAAAGGGTCATAATTTAACGGTTGTTGTGAGTTTTTCGTGATGGTTAAGGTCAGTCGTCAGTGATCAAGAGTCTGGGTTAAGGACTTAGCAATCGCCAATACTCCCTTACCCTGAATCGACTCTAGTTAACCAACAACTAACAGTGGACTAGGGACTACAGAACCATAGAGGTCATAGATGCCAGCATCGGTGATTTCTACTTCCACGATGGTCCCCAAGGGGGCTTCGCCTTGGACGTAGACTAATCCATCGACCTCGGGGGCAAATCGAGCTGAGCGACCGATCTGTTTTCCGGTTGAGGGGTTCTCTTGCTCAATCAGAACGTCAACGATCTTGCCCACTTCACCTTGGTTTTTCTTCAACGTAATCGGCTGTTGAACTGCCATCAGCGTCTGGCGACGCTCCTCCATGACGGCTTGGGGGACCCGATTGGGCAAGTTGTAGGCTGGTGTACCCTCTTCGGGAGAAAAAGTAAAGACACCAACGTGGTCAAACTCGTGATGCTGGACAAATTGCAGCAAATGGTTAAAGTGCTGCTCTGTCTCGCCAGGAAACCCGACGATAAAGGTAGTCCTCAGCACCGCATTCGGCAAGGCGGCTTTAATGTGATCAATAATCTGATCATTCACTCGCCCCTGCCAAGGACGGTTCATGGCACGCAGGACTTCTGGATGGGAATGCTGTAGGGGTAAATCCAAGTAAGGCAGAACATTAGGCGTTTCCTGAATTGCTGCCATCACTGGCTCGGTTAAACCGGTAGGATAGGCATAGTGCATCCGAATCCAGGGGATATCCACCTTACCTAATGCCCGCAACAGTTCAGCTAACTTGGGTTCTCCATACAGATCGACGCCATAGTTGGTTGTGATTTGAGAAATGAGGATTAATTCCTGCACGCCTTGGGACGCCAATTGTTCAGCTTCCGCCACAATTGATTCAATCCTTCGCGATCGCTGGTTTCCCCTCAGATACGGAATAATGCAGAAGGCGCACCGATAGTTACATCCTTCTGCTACTCGCAGGTAAGCGACTCCTTCTGAGGTTGTGCGATAGCGCGGCGTTGTTTCATCCGCAATATAGGTGGGTTCGGCTGAAACGGCTTTGACCCGTTCTCCTGCTTCTACCCGTTCTATCACTTCGACGATGTTCTGATAATCGCCCGTTCCGACTACAGCTACAGCTTCTGGCAATTCTGCCAACAATTTCTCTTGGAAATGTTGTGCCATGCAGCCAGCAATAACAATTTTCTTATTGGCTTCTGCTAGCTCAACTAATGTGCGAACCGATTCTGTTCGCGCTGCCTCTATGAAGCTACAGGTATTTACAATAACATAGTCGGCTAAATCTTCGTTGCTATCGACTGGGTAGCCCGCTTGAACCAGCAGACCCAGGATATGCTCTGTATCAATGCGATTTTTTTCACAGCCTAAATGAGAAATGGCAATGGTTGGCTTGTTGCCCATGCGGTTATCTACTACAATCGGCACTAGAGTGGAGTAGCGCTTGATTTCCAGCGCTCCTAATCAGTAAGCATGAGTCGTGAGCAGTTCCCTGTAACCGTTCTGGAGAGAATGTCTCCAGAGTTCAGGCTGATTCAATCCTGATCACTTGATTTGTTCCCAGCTTTACTTGATTCATAGGGGCATAGTCTTAGAGTTTACCCACGCTCCACCAGTCCGGATGTTCTTTGGTTGCTCTAGTTTAACCCCGTTACTTATTTATATAAAATTTTATTAATATATGCAATACACTCGGTAACTTAATCTAACTTGACGCTTGACTGGGGGAAGGGCGACTATTAGCGAGCGTCGGCTGACGTTACCCTGCTTAGCGGTTAGTGCTTAAGAATTAGGCGATGGTTAGGATTCTGAGAGATTTATGCTGTCATGTACCATGGCATATTCCATTTGTCAATCCATCGAATTAGTTAGATAGAGAGTCTCTGTGGTTGTCAAACCTGAGTATATTCAAATTCTTGTGAACGGTTTTCAGGTAGATACGTGAACTTACAACAAATTTTCAAGACACCCAATCCCATCATTGGCGTTGTGCATCTGTTACCCCTGCCAACGTCTCCCCGTTGGGGAGGGAGTTTAAAAGCGGTGATTGCTCGAGCCGAACAAGAGGCGACAGCACTGGCATCAGGAGGAGTTGATGGGGTAATCGTGGAGAATTTTTTTGATGCTCCCTTCACCAAAAACCAAGTCGATCCCGCCGTCGTCAGTGCGATGACCTTAATTGTGGGACGGTTGATGAATTTGCTCACATTACCTGTGGGGATCAACGTGTTACGCAATGATGCCCAAAGCGCGATCGCGATCGCCAGTTGTGTCCAAGCCCAGTTTATCCGGGTGAATGTTCTCACCGGCGTCATGGCAACGGATCAAGGGCTGATCGAAGGACAAGCTTACGAACTGTTGCGGTATCGCCGAGAACTCAATAGTGATGTGCAAATTTTAGCCGATGTCCTAGTCAAGCATGGACGCCCCTTGGGATCACCGAATTTGACCACGGCGGTACAAGAAACCATCGAACGAGGGTTAGCCGATGGCGTCATCCTCTCTGGATGGGCAACAGGTAGTCCTCCCAGTCTAGAAGACTTAGAATTAGCATCAGCCGCCGCCAATGGAACGCCTGTATTTATCGGCAGCGGTGCCAACTGGGAAAATATTCCCACCTTAATGCAAGCCGCCGACGGGGTGATTGTGTCCAGTTCCCTGAAACGACGGGGGCGAATTGAGCAACCCATTGACCCGATTCGCGTCAGTCAATTTGTGGAAGCGGTACGACGGGGTGTTAACACGACAGCATCGCCGCAACCCATGTCTTCGGTCAAGTTACATTCTAAGTAAGAGTGAATCGTAACGTTTTCGATTGCTCCTGAAATTCCTAGCGCTGATTGATAAATATGAGACGCCGACGTTCTACTCCCTGGATTCATCGCCAATCCCGCCCAATCATTGGTGCGATCGCAATTCTTGGTGCTTTAGATACGGCTTACCTTACCTTGGTGGAAACTGGGGTATTTAAAGAAGCCGTATGTCCCACAGGCGGTGTAATCAACTGTCAAGCTGTCTTAAGTAGTAGTTATGCTTTCCTCTTGGGTGTACCCCTAAGCTTGTTTGGCTTTTTAGCCTATACTGCGATCGCGGTATTTGCCTTTGCCCCCCAACTGGTTAAATCCTCCGATAACAAAGACTTTCGCCGACAAGTAGACGATTTGAGTTGGCTGCTGATGTTTGCTGGCGCAACCGCCATGGTTATCTTCAGCGGCTACCTTGTCTATCTCATGTCCGTTGTCATTGGGGCATTTTGTATCTATTGCCTGGTATCCGCCTTCTGCTCAATCGCCTTATTTGTGCTGACGATTATTGGGCGTGAGTGGGAAGATGTGGGACAACTGTTTTTCACGGGCATTGTTGTCGGCATGGTAGCGCTGATTGGCACTTTGGGTGTCTATGGCATGAGTGGTGAACAGACAACGGCTGGCGGAGTAGACAGCGGCGTGATTCCCCCGATAACCACTGCGCCCACAGCCCCCTACGGCTGGAAAATCACCACCACCTCTGGCGAAGCGGAAATAGAACTCGCTCGTCATCTTACCGCCGTTGGTGCCAAAAAATATGGTGCGTATACTTGTCCCCATTGCCACGATCAAAAGGAGTTATTTGGCAAGGAAGCCTTTAGCGAAATCGATTATATCGAGTGTAATCCGGCGGGAAAAAATCCGCAGCCTCAAGTGTGCCAAGAGGTAGGAATACAAGGGTATCCGAGTTGGGAAATTAATGGTCAGTTGTATCCTGGGGTTCAGAGTTTGGAAAAATTGGCAGATATAACCGATTACCAAGGAAAACGCGACTTTAAGTACCGATTGCGTTGACCCTTCGACTTCGCTCAGGGTCAACTGTAGAGACGTTGCATGCAACGTCTCTACACTATTGATACCAATCAACTAATCCGACGACGCAAATAAATCGAGGGGAAGATGACCATACATTTCATTAATTCCCCCTTCAAAGGAAGATTGACAAGATACTAAAACACCGCGATGCTCACCCGTATAGGAATCGATATAACACAATCCGGAATTGCCGTTATATTTGATATAGACAGCGCCCTCAATCGGAGTGAGATCGAGATTCGGTTGATACCCTAACGCTTGAGCATAGGTTTTGAGCGCTGATAAGCCTTGAGCGGCTGTATCCGCGCAAATCCCAAAGATTTGATAATCTGACTGCTCGGCAAGTAACCCTAAGGCTTGCCGCAGTTTCTCTTTTTCGGCATCTGAAACCACAGGCTGAGTCTCAATGCAGTTAAAGGGGGCGAGGAGTGCTTGAGCGTCTGAGAGGGTGAGAGGGGTAGAGTTTGAGGTAGACATAACTGGTGGTTATCAAAAAAACTTGAGCTTTCCGATGATAAAACATCTGATAGGGCGGGGAGTGTCAAAAAATCATAGCCATAACCGGAACGAGAACCTGGCTCAATCGTGACGAGTTGGCTTAAGGGATTGGTCAACGGATAGGCATGGTAATACCCCTCTGATAAGAATGCAAATAAATTAAGATTTGACCACGGATATCACACCCATTAAGGATAAAATAAACACCTGTAATATCTGTGTAGGGGCGCAGGTTGTGCGCTCAGAAAATCGCCAAAATCCATCCTACAATTTTAGCTGTGTCTTTGGTATTACTTTAATATGATAGTGATCACTCAATTTATGTAAACTGAATCACATTTATTTATCTTGATTATCACAAGCTCTCAGAGATATCGATCAAGATTTAGTAAACATTTTTACGTAAAAATAATATTTATACATAAAAAAACATCAAAAGAAAAAATCTGCAAGATTTATGCATACTTGTCCCTGCTGCTCCCATCCCTTACTTCGGCACATTAGCCACCATCGCCTCTACTGGTTCTGTTCACACTGCTGGCAGGAAATGCCCACCGTTGATACCACTCGTCGTCAACCTGTCCAAGAACTAGAGCGGCTATTTAATCTGCCGACTGTCTCCAGTAAGACTAAATTAGTCAGTTGTCTGTAGTACATGTTTACTGAGTTTATGCCCACCCGTCGCGGTAATATTGACAATTTATAGCATATTACCGCGAAACATTAAGGGTATAGATCTCCGCAGAGGAGTTCTGGAATTATGGATTACTTACCAATCTGTTCATCAATTGCCGAAAACCTAACCACTTTTTTAGACACAATCCCTCACCAAAATCAGTCAATCATCAATGGAAAAGCTAAACATGAAATTAATCGCCAAGCGGGTGAAATTATCTGTTCTTGTTTAGCCGACTATCCCATCAACCTTTATCTCCAAGGAGAACACCCGAAGCTAAATCCTTACGCTAGCTATTCTATATTTGTCGATCCAATCGACGGGATATCTAACTGGTTACGTCAAGTGGGTGACCCGTCTTTAGTGATTGCCATCACGTCAAAAACATTGGATGTGACTTTAGGAGATTTAGAATTTGCTTACGTACAAGGATTACGCACAGGAAACTGCTATTATGGAACCCTGAGCGCTGCCTATTTCAGAAGCGATCACAGTCAAGACTACACTCAGATTTACTGTCACTCTCAAGTCTCCCTAGAAGACGCGATCGCATACTTACGTCCCGGCTATAATCGGGCAAAAGAAGCTTTGAGCGGCAGTTTCCCCTTGTGGTTATGCTGTCGGGATATTCGCTCGATCGATAACTCAGCCATGGAATTTTGTGAAATCGCCCGAGGCGCTGCTGATTTTATGGTCGAATGTCGTCATGCTTCGGAAAATTATAATTTGCTCGCCTATCCAATTTTAAAAGCAGCCGGTGGTTATCTGGTTGATTTTCATGGCAATTCTCTGGCGTCTCTCAGTCTAGAATCTGAATATGTTGTCGATTATGTTGCCTGTGGTTCCGGCTATTTATTACGAGAGATTCTCCATATCATTCAGCGCTGGGAGCAAAACCACGAAAAAACATTTTGTAACTTTTTAGGGGAAATTGAGCGAGAAAACCAAGTGTGGGGAAGTCAAATTGCTTGATTAGTCATTAGTCATTAGTCATTAGTCATTAGTCATTAGTCATTAGTCATTAGTCATTAGTCATTAGTCATTAGTCATTCGTTGTTCGCCAACAGTCAGCTAGATGAGTTCTGATAGTTGCAGGGATAAATCTTGTACGGGAGTGTAGTAGAGGTTAAATTAGGAAGCTATAATTAAGAACTCCTAATTTTTATATAAAATGATCAAACCCCTTTCTTGGACAACTGTACTATCCCTAACTCTCCTAACCTTTACCGTTGGATGTTCCCCTCAATCTAATCCCTCCCAACCTTCTGCCAACGAAAACGAGATCGATAGTGTTTCAGTGGCTGAAAGTCCAGCAGCAGCGGAATTGACGCAAAAACCAACCATTCCCTCACTCGCTTCTCCAGATAATCCCGATCCGGCGATCCAGGCGCAAATCGAGCAGTACATGAATGGTTTAGCCGCCAAAGGATTTGCCAAGGAAAATCATGGGATCTGGATTCAAGCGGGAAATACTCTGCTAGCGAATTATCAAGGTACCGTTCCCTTACCTGCGGCTTCTATCACCAAAATCGCCACCTCCCTCGCCGCTTTGCAAACCTTTGGTCCCGATCACCAGTTCATCACCCTCATCGGCGCAACGGGTGTAGTAGAAAACGGCGTTCTCCAGGGAGACTTAGTGATTGAAGGGGGAGAAGATCCATTCTTTGTGTGGGAAGAAGCGATCGCGATCGGTAATCTCCTGAATCAGATGGGTATTCAGCAGGTGGCAGGTAATTTAATCATCACAGGCAAATTTTACATGAACTTTGAGTTTGACCCATTCAAATCAGGGACACTGCTCAAACAAGGCTTAAATGCTCAACAGTGGACTCCTGAAGCCCAAACCCAGTATCAAACCCTACCCCCAGACACTCCCAAACCTCAAGTTGCGATCGCGGGTTCGGTACAAGTCTCCCCCACCCCTCCTAGCAACGTCCAACCCCTGATTCGCCACTATTCCTTCCCCCTGGCTGAACTGATCAAAAAAATGAATCAATATAGCAATAATAAAATGGCAGAAATGCTCGCCAACTCCGTCGGGGGAGCAAATGTTGTCGCCCAACAAGCCGCCGCCGCCACAGGCGTTCCTCAAGCGGAAATTACGTTAGTTAATGGTTCTGGATTAAGCGATCAAAACAAGATTTCTCCCCGTGCGGCTTCTGGTTTATTTCTCGCCATTGCCCGGTATCTTCAGCCCTATAACATGACCCTTGGTGATATATTGGCGGTTGTTGGACAAGATGAAGGGATTTTAAATGAACGTCCGCTTCCCCCATTCGCCATTGTTAAATCCGGAAGTTTAAATAATGTCAGCGCTTTAGGCGGAGCTTTACCCACGCAGCAGCAGGGAATTATCTGGTTTTCGACGATGAATAGGGGTTACAACCTAGAAGGCTTTCGCACTCAACAAGAAGCACTGCTGCAAAGTTTTATGAGTCAGTGGGGAAGCGTTCAATCATTACCCGAAACCTTACAACCCAATCCCGAACGAACTAGTAAAACCTCTAGTAATGAAGTCCTCAATCCTGGTTAATCTGTTTGGCATTTAAACTGAAGTTCCCCTTTGACAAATCGCTACACCGTATGCATGTCCCGGCTTAGGGCGATTTGTCTTTCGGCTTCACTGGGTACAAATCAGGCTGACACCCAATAAATCTAAAGCCTTTCTTTGTACTGGAGTAGGTT
>NZ_JAVKBY010000151.1:0-11826 GCF_040222985.1 Coleofasciculus sp. F4-SAH-05 | reverse complement strand
TAGCGATAAACCAATGAATTTTGATTCGTGCCGTAACCCACCATCAAACAATATGTAACTGAGTTAAGTGATAAGTAGTAACCACCCAACCTTTGAGTAATGGTGCGTTACGCTACGCTAACGCACCCTACGATGTGCTGTGAACTTTTTCTGGAATAGAGTCACAACGGGGATAGTACGATCGCGAATCAATGGAGATGCGGTACGATAGGGCATTGGCTTGTTACAATTTCCATTAATTCTCGTTTTAGAGTGTCATGGCTGATACCGTTCTCGACGTTCGCAACCTACAAGTCAAATTCAAAACCGATGAAAAGGAAGTCCTAGCTGTTGATGGAATTAGTTTTCAAGTGAAACGGGGGCAAACCCTGGGAATTGTGGGTGAGTCGGGTTCGGGGAAGTCAGTCACCTCACTGGCGGTGATGGGGTTAGTGTCAACGCCGGGTAAGATTACTCAGGGGGAGATTTATTTTAAACCTCAAGCCGATGGCGCTCAACCCAAAGACTTGCTGAAGCTGAATGAGGAACGAAAACGCCAGTTTCGGGGCGGTCAAATTTCGATGATCTTCCAGGAACCGATGAGTTCCCTCAACCCCGTCTACACAATCGGGTTTCAGCTTATTGAGGCTATTTTACAGCATCCGGACATTTCCCAAGGTCAGGACATTTCCAAAGGCGGAGCACGGCGTCAGGCGATCGCACGGTTGCAAGAAGTGCGGCTAATTCCGAGTGATGAGGAACTTAAGCAGGAGTATGAACAAGAAAATCCCGATCGCGCCGCCTTCACTGATCGAGCCATTAGCCAGTACCTGAATCAGCGCAAACAGGAAATGCTCAAGCGCTATCCTCACGAACTATCCGGGGGTCAATTGCAACGGGTGATGATTGCGATGGCAATTGCCTGTGATCCGGAGATTCTGATTGCGGATGAACCCAGTACCGCCCTGGATGTTACCGTACAGGCGGCAATTCTGGACTTACTGCGGGAGTTGCGGGATCAGCGCGGAATGTCGATGATTTTTATCACCCACGACTTAGGCGTAATTGCTGAAATTGCCGATAGTGTGGCGGTGATGTATCGAGGAAAAATTGTTGACAGGGGCAATGTTTTGCAGATTTTCTCTCATCCCCAGCATCCGTACACGAAAGGATTATTAGCCTGTCGTCCTACTTTGGAAAAACAGTTAAAATACTTACCCACTGTGGCTGACTTCATGGAGGAGGTGACGACAGAGAAGGGTAAGGTAGAAATTCGCGAAAAATTCCCGACGTTTGAGCAGGAAAATGGGGCAAAAGTTCAGCGAGATAATCACGCCATCTCTGACGCCTCACCCTCTGTCCTACTTGCCGTTAAAAACCTCCGAGTGGGGTTTCCTGTATCCAACTTATTTGGCAAAACTAAACGCTATATTATGGCGGTCAATGATGTGTCCTTTGAGGTTGACCAAGGCAAAACCTTGGGACTCGTGGGGGAATCAGGTTGTGGTAAATCCACCCTTGCCCGCACGTTATTGCGTTTAATTGAACCGATGGGGGGTAAAGTCTTTTGGCACGGAAAAAAAATCACCAAGATTAAAGGTAAGCGCTTGCGGCAAATGCGGCAAAAAATGCAAATTATTTTCCAAAATCCCTTTAGTTCCCTAGATCCCCGGATGAAGATTGGGGATGCGGTGATGGAACCATTGGTGATTCATAAATGGAAGGATAGCAAAGCACGTCGCGATCGCGCCGCCTATTTGTTTGAGCGAGTGGGGTTAAACACCGACTGGATGAACCGCTATCCCCACCAGTTTTCGGGGGGACAACGCCAACGGGTTTGTATCGCTAGGGCGCTAGCATTAAATCCTGAGTTTATTATCTGCGATGAATCGGTTTCGGCTCTGGATGTGTCGGTACAGGCGCAGGTGCTGAATCTGCTGAAGGAGTTACAGAGTGAGTTTAAACTCACCTATATCTTTATCTCCCATGACTTAAGCGTAGTTAAATTTATGAGCGATCGGATCATGGTGATGAATAAGGGCAAAATCGAGGAAATCGATGCGGCGGAGAGTATCTATCGGGAACCGAAAACTGAGTACACGCGCCAGCTTATTGCATCTATTCCTACCGGAAGCTTGGATCGGATTGAGCAACAGCAAGCAGGGCGAGGATTGATTCCTTGATTTAGAACGCGATCGCTAATAGATTCGGGGTGGGTTTCATACAGCACGATCTGTAGGGGCGGGTTTGACAGATAACTTATAGCAACAAACCGATAACTTAACTAAACCCGCCCGGTTATCGGGGTGGCTCACGCGATCGGGGCGGGTTTATTTACATTGGGGTCAAACCAAAAGGATAGTTGTAAAACCCGCCCCTACAGGTGCTTAGGGTTCCGGTTATCGGGGTGGCTCACGCGATCGGGGCGGGTTTATTTACATTGGGGTCAAACCAAAAGGATAGTTGTAAAACCCGCCCCTACAGATGGTTAGGGTTGGTTTTGAATTAAGGTGATTATTATGGCAACTGCTGAATTTAATTTTCTGGCAGAATTGAATTATTTTTTGCCCCCAAACAAACGTAATATCAGCTTTCCTCATGAGTTTAAAGGGCGAACCTCAATTAAGGATATGATTGAATCCCTGGGGGTTCCTCATCCGGAAGTGGATGGGATTTTGGTTAATGGAGAAGCCGTGGATTTTTCCTACATTGTCCACGATCGCGATCGCGTCACGGTTTGTCCAATTTCGGTGTTAGATGAAATCAATCCTAGCATTCGGGTGAGTCCCCCGGAACCCCAGGAGTATCGATTTGTCCTGGATATTCATTTAGGTAAATTAGCCAATGCGTTGCGGTTGTTGGGGTTTGATACCCTTTATCGCAATGACTACGCTGATCCAGAGTTAGCGAGAGTTTCCGCTGATGAGCAACGGATTCTGTTAACTCGCGATACCCGATTACTGATGCGTTCTATAGTGAGGTATGGGTATTATGTGCGCTCCAAAAATCCAGATGAACAAATCGTTGAAGTTTTGCGCCGCTTCAATTTATTTGATGCTATTTTACCCTTTCATCGGTGTATCCGCTGTAATGGCGTATTAGAACCTGTTGAAAAAGACGCGATCGCGGATCAGTTACCGGAGCAAACGCGACAATCCATTGATGAATTTCATCGCTGTAAAACATGTCAGCAGATTTATTGGCAAGGGTCACATTTTGAGCGAATGCAACAGTTTATTGAACAGATTATGGTGGCAAAAGAGTAAGGATTTACAGGAATTAATTGCCTAGTTTGAAAATCACATTCCCCCTTGACAAAACAATACTGAACAGCTAATATTTTCACCTGCTCCCCCTGCTTCATCGTATCTACGAAGCTGCTCAAGTATTTCCGCCGCGCCGCACTAGCTATCTGTATCGCTGTCACCCTTTAAGTAGGTGGACACAATTAAAGTTAGCGGTGGAGGTTAGGGAACAGGCAACAGGCAACAGGCAACAGTAAGGGTTTGAGACTTGTTTACATAACTTAATCTAGTTAAGTTTATTTCCACCAACCTACTTATTAATATGATTTTTATTAATCCTAAAACTGACTTTGCTTTTAAAAAAATATTTGGTTCTGAGCAAAGCAAAGATATTCTCATCAGTTTTTTAAATGCTCTGCTCTACCAAGGACGAGCCGTTATCCAAGATGTAGAAATTCTCAATCCCTATCTGGCTCCCCAAATTCAGGGGATTAAAGATACGTACTTAGATGTGAAGGCTAGGATAACTGGCGATAAAACGGTGATTATTGAAATGCAAGTTTTGAATGTAGAAGGCTTTGAAAAGCGAATTTTATATAACGCGGCGAAAGCCTATTCCATTCAATTACAACCTGGAGAAGATTATACGATACTGAGTCCGGTGATTGCTTTAACTATTACCGACTTTGAAATGTTTGAGCATCTGAATCAAGTCATTTCTAATTTTATTCTCAAAGAAAAGAGACTCTTGACAGATTATCCAATTAATGATTTAGAGTTAGTGTTTGTAGAATTACCCAAGTTTAGCAAAAGCTTAGAGGAGTTAGAGACATTAACTGAGCAATGGATTTATTTTATCAAAGCAGCTAGAACTCTAGAGACTATCCCCGAAACCATGGCGCAAGTGCCAGAAATTCGCAAAGCCTTTGAAGTGGCGAATCAAGCGAATCTAACTAGGGAAGAATTAGAAGCTTTAGAACAGCGAGAAATATATATCCACGATCAACGTAATGCGATTCGACGGGCATTGAGACAGGGGAAAGAAGAAACCCGTCGAGAAATTGCCAAGCAACTTCTGGATGTGTTAGATGAGGAAACAATTAGTCAGAAAACGGGGTTGAGTCTGGAAGAAGTGCGACAGTTCAAAATCGATGAATTAAATGATGAATAATAATTGGGTTTGTAGTAAGGGCTTGACGCTGATAAGCTGTTCGGCATTTAAACCTTAATATCAATAATGGCGAAATCCTTGCAGTGCGTTAAGCGAAGCCATGCCGCAGGCTTTGCATCTTGCTCGCTACTAATACCCAATTTAAATGCATGACAGCTTATTGTGTTGGGTAACAAGCATCAACCCAACCTACTGGCGTGGGTTGAAAAATTGAATGACGCCCCATTGCCCATTGGTTAACCACTGCGGATCATCCTGATTCAATCTCTCAATTTGCTCCGGTTGTAATCCAGCCGCGAGTTCAGCTTTGAAGGTGCGTAGGGCAGCAAATGGTGCGGGAAAATAGCAGACAATATCCTCCCATGGCGTGGTATAATCCCATTCGCGATCGCCCAGTAAGCGGCGATAATTGGCATCCCCTTTGATAATCACAAGTTGGGATTGATTCAATTGATCACGCCATCGTTCTGGCATTTCCCAAAAGGCGAGGGGGGCTGTCCAATAGGAATCATCGCAACAGATTATGTTACCGTTGTCAATATAATTTTTGAGGCGTTCTCCTAAAGATTGTACGTCTTGATTGCTATGCTGAGAGAGAACGTTGATTGTGTGCTGAACATCCTTAATCATGGCATCAGACACAAATACTGGGTGAGGCTTTAAATGTAAGTAAATTGGTTGAGCGATTCCACTGTTCACCAAAAAGTCGGCTACACATAAATCACAGAACAACTCAAACCCAGCATTATCTAGAATTAAATCGATACGAACTCCCTTAAGGTGAGCAATGTGATCAGTAATTTGGGGGGTATGATCGACTAAAAGATTTGCCTGTTCGCGATAGGCTTCAATATTCATCCGTTGACTCTCTCCCGCGTCAGTGGGAAACAGGCTTAAGTCGATGCGATTTCCCCAAAGGGCAAAATAAAAGAGGGCGATTAAATCGGTACGGTTCCATTGTCCTTGAGCATCAACAAAGGTGTTAATTTTGCCACTCATTGTCTCAATGGCGGACATTACCTTTGCCAAACTGCTGTGTTTTTGGGGTTCAAAGGGATCGACTCGGTGCCATTTTCCCGGTTGAAAATAGTGGGTAGCTTCTAAGATGCGACGGTAGAGGTAAGCTTCTGCGGGATACCAGGGGATATCAATCCAGCGCTTTCCCTGGTAGGGTGACATATAGGTATTCCACGCCTCTAAATCCGGTTGAGTTTCACAGGTGAGCGATCGCACGATTCCATAGGGCAATTCCTGACGTAGGTTGTCCAGACTCTGGGTAATCGAGGTGGGATAATTGTTGGATGCGATCGCCCTTTGGATAATTGTGAGCCACCGTTGCGTCAGTGTCTGGTGAGCAAAGGAACCCTCCTCTGACATCATCAGGGGGGGTGGGATGGGGATACAGGGTTTAGTGGGGGACATAATCAGCGCGATCGCACGTCTTTTGACCGATTCCTGATTATAACGTTCATAGTTGCACTGTCTTCGCCATAAACGCCCGCATCGCCACTATCTACCCTTCTGTATGAAACCGTCTTGAGTGGATTAACCGAGTTGTATTGTCGGGTGTCGGGGTTAGAAGCTGTAACCAAACCTCTACCCAAAGCTACCCATTGCTAGACATTTTTGGGTAGCTTGCTTCGGTTTCGTGCCATACGCTCTATCGTATCGCTTAGACTGTTAGCTCCAATTCGCTTCTGTTCCTGCTCTAACCAAATAATTGCCGTTTCCGTTAAAGTCATCACATCCTATTTAGCCCAAAACCACAGCCGAATAGGAGTAGAGGATCTTAACGTGTCTGGGATGATGGCTAATCACAAACTGGCGAAAGCTGTTCAAGACATGGGCTTTTATGAGTTCAAACGTCAGCTAGAGTACAAGTGCAAGCTGTACGGAGCAACGCTTATGGACAATTAGGATTACTGGCAGAAGCCCAGGAAAACTACACCGAAGCCAGGGTTAATTTACAGACAGCCTTAGAGATATTTATCGAATATCAGGATGAATATTTCGCTGATATGACGCGAGAATTATTAGAACGCCTTCCCGATTGAGAAGGGCACGATGATATCGTGCCTCTACAAGAATAATGTGTCTGGCAAATAGAAACGGATATGATGATATCTTATCCCTACCTAATTAATTATCCCTGGATTATCGTAGGGGCATGGCATTGCCATGCCCTGTTAACATCGTGCGCCCACAGAATAACGTGTCTGGCAAATGAAAAAGGATACGATGATATCCTATCTTCCCGATTGAAAAGGGCACGATGATATCGTGTCCCTACAAGAATAATGTGTCTGGCAAATAGAAAAGGATACGATAATATCTACCCCCACCCAATCAATTATCCCTGGATTATCGTAGGGGCATGGCATTGCCATGCCCTGTTAACATTGTGCGCCCACAGAATAATGTGTCTGGCAAATGGAAAAGGGTACGATGGTATCATACCCCTACCCAATCAATTATTCCTGGATTATTGTAGGGACAGGGCATTGGCGTGCCTTGTTCATAAGTAGGTTGGTGCAAATAAACTTAACTAGATTAAGTTATGTAAACAAGTCTCAAACCCTTACTGTTCCCTGTTCCCTGTTCCCTGTTCCCTAATCTCCACCGCTAACTTTAATTGTGTCCACCTACTTATTGTGTCTTCACCGTATCTTGTTAGGATAAAGATAATTAACAATTCGCGATCGCCCTCGATCCATGTCATACAACCCTGACAAACACCACCGCCGTTCTATTCGTCTCAAAGGGTACGACTACACTCAACCTGGGGCTTATTATATTACCCTCTGCACCAAAGCGCGGCAATGTTTATTTGGTGATGTGGTGGCGGGGAAAATGCGATTAAATTCCTTCTTAATCTGGCAACGTAATTTTTACGAACACATCAACCGAGATGAAAAATCGTTAGAGACTATCCGACGCTATATTAAAGAAAATCCCGGGCGTTGGGCAGAAGATCCAGAAAACCCCCAGCATTATCCCAAAAATCAGAATATTCTAATTGATCTTCCCTTTTAAGGGACACGGCAATTTTAACAGGCACGGCATTGCCGTCCCCCTACATTTAACTGCCCAATTTCTTGATATGATAAAAGGTTAATGGCACTGAAACTTTGCGGTTTTAGATCGCCGAAACCCTTGATATACCCTAGGGTGGGCCCTTGCGAAGTCGAAACCCACCAGCATGCCAGTTAGTACCATTCATGCTAGGGTACGTCTCTACATTGTGGTGAATAACGTAACGGTGAGCCGGCGAATCGAGCGCAACTACAAGCTTAAAGCGCAACGACAAACCTGATTTTGAGGTAAGGTTAGAAATCAGATGGCAACGGGAGAGCAATAGGCAAAGGACGTTCTGATGAAGCGCATAAATTCGGTGACTTTGGCATTCCTATCGTTAAGTACGGTCGTCTTTTCGACTATCCTATTGTCTGTTGGCGTGATCCAGCCTCAATCCATCGCCCAAGATGCGTTAGTATCTCAAGCGCTTTCTGATTCTGAGGAAGAAGAGTTGGAACAGTTGCGGGAGGAACAAAGCATCCGAACACAGGTGCAGGCGGAAGCTAATCGCGCCTTTAGTCGCACCACCACCCTGTTTAATGTCCTCCTAGCGGTTTTGGCGCTGCTGTTAATTGCCGCTATTGTTGGCTTATTCCTGTTGCGACGGGCGGTAATTCGTGAGGTGGCGGATTTGGTGCGGGTGCATCTGAATGAATTAACCGACTTGGAAGGGAAGATTAATCAGGCGAATCAACAGGTACAAGCGATTCTGGAACGTACCGAAGATTTAGCGAATGATTTGAATCGAGAATCTGATGACTTCTATGAAGATATTGGCATGAAGCAGAAGGAGTCATCCCAGCTTCTGAGTGAACTCTCAGATTCTCAACAACAAGCACTGCGGGATTTAAATACCCATATTAAAGACGCCCAAAAAGCCCTTGCCCAAGTTGATAACGAGTTTTCTGATCATTTATCACAACTGCGTTCTCAGGTTGAATCGGAACAAACGGATACCCTGGAGAACCTGAAACAATTAAGCGCCCAATTTACCCCGGAACTGGTGAAATTGCAACAGGATACCCACGCCGAAAAAGATCGGGTGGTGGAAAACCTGAAAAACTCAGAAACGGCGTTTAGTAATCAACTGGCGGAACTGTTTAACCAAACCCAAAACCAACGGGATGGAATTCTCCAGAGTTTAGAACAACTGAGTGCCGAATTTGCCCCGGAACTCGCCAAACTGCAACAGGCGGCTCAAGGTGAAAAAGCGGCGATTATCCAGCGCTTGCAAAAAACAGAGACGGAGTTTGGCAAGCAATTAACTCAACTGCAAAACCAGGCACAAAAACAACGGGATAGGATTCTCCAGAACTTAGAAAAACTCCAGCAGGAGTTTACCCCCCAGCTTGACCAAGTGAAAGGGTCACTGGATAACCAAAAAGCGACGATTTTACAGAATTTGCAACAGGCAGAAACGGAGTTTAAACAGGAATTAACCCAACTGCAAACCACGACGAAACAAGAACGGGAGAGTATTCTAGAGAATCTGCAACGCCTCGCCTCAGAGTTCTCACCGCAATTGACGGAGATTAAAACCGACGCGGAAGAAAAGGCGCAACAGCAGCAAGCTAAAGCCTTTGCAGATGTGGAACGGTTACGCCAAGAGGTGACGCGCCACCTGGAACAATCTCAATCGCAAATTCAAGGAGAAATTGATCAAACCTTGGGTAATTTGAAGAAATTGGAACAGGAGGTAACCCGTCAGCTTTCAACCACTCAATCGGGGGTACAAGAAAAGCGTGATCAAACCGGGCAAAGTTTGAGTCAAATCCAAACCGAGTTTACTCATCAATTTTCTCAATTCCAGTCGGCGATTCAAGAGCGAAAAGATCAGGCATTCCAAAGTCTGGAAAAATTGGAATCTATGTTAACCGATGAGTTGACAGATATCCAATCTGATGCTAAGCGTCAAAAAGAGGAAATCCTGCAAAAATTAGCAGAGATTACGCCCACGGAAATTGCCGAATCCGCCTTATCTGATGTACTGCAACAAATCCAACCCCTGACGGAACAACTGGAACGATTGAATGAGAATCATCCTGAGTTTTTCTTGAATGTCAAGGATTATATTAATCAGGGGAATAATTTATTTGCCCAAGGTGACTATGAAGAGGCGATCGCACGGTATGATCAAGCCCTAGAACTACAACCCGATCACTCGAATCTATGGCATCAGCGCGGTGTCGCCTTATGGGAATTACAACGCTACCAAGACGCGATCGCATCCTTGGATCGGGGACTAGAACTCGCCCCAGAAGCCCCGGATACCTGGTACTATCGCGGATTAACTTTGCGAGAATTACAGCGCTATGAAGGGGCGTTAGTGGCGTTCAATAAGGTGATTCAAATCCAGCCTGATGATTACAAAGCCTGGCTAAATCGGGGAATGATGCTAGGGAGATTGAAACGTCGGGAAGATGCGATCGCATCCTTTGAGCAGGCGTTGGAAATCAAACCCGATTACCATGAAGCTTGGGTGAATCGGGGTGTGGTACTCGGCGCACTCCAACAACACGAAGAGGCGTATAATTCCTTTGACAAAGCCGTGCAAGTACAACCGGATGATGGGGTAGCCTGGTTTAATCGCGGCTTAGCCTTGGCGGTATTGGAACGGTATGAAGAAGCAGTAACCTCGTTTGAGAAGGCGATTGAACTGAAACCAGAGTCTCATAAAGCGTGGACCTATAAAGGTAATATGTTACTCAAGTTGAAACGAGAGCAGGAAGCCTTAGAGAGCTATGATCAGGCATTAGCCATTCAACCCGATTATGCTCCAGCTTTTTATCAGAAAGCCATCGGCTATGCTCACCAACGTCAGGCTCACTTCAGTATCGACAACTTGGAGAAAGCGATCGCCCTGAATCCGGCGTATCGTGAGGAAGCCAGAACGGATTTGGACTTTGACGCGATCGCTCAAGATGATCGCTTCTGGCGCTTGATTGAACAATGAAACCTATAGCTGTAGGAGGAGGTTTAGCCACAATTGTAGGGGCGGGTTTGGGAACTAGCGGTAGCTTCTTACCAATAAATGAACAACTTGCACCCGCCCTGATTCATCAATCTTCTCGCGCTCTTCGAGTATGACGAATGACGAATGACAAAACTATGACACCCGAACAAAAACAGGAAATCACCGAACTACGCGATCGCAACTTAACCCCGAAACAAATTGCTCGCAAACTCGGATTACGGGCGGCTGAAGTTACCGCGTATATAAAAGAACAGGCGGAGGAAAAAACACTTGCCCATGTTGCATCGGGAGAATTAGATCCCGTTGTCGAATGTTTCGTCAACGCTAACTGTGCGGACTATTATCTTCATGACAACACTGAGCCAATTGAAGAAACTGAGGACAATCTTGACCGAGGGTTAGCCTTAGTCTGTATTACCCGCCAAGCCAAGTATGACCGATTCACCGTTTGTACTTACCTACTAGATTTATGGTGTCTCGGTGTCAAGGATACCATGGGTCCCCGTCAACTGAATTCAAGTGAATATAAACAGATGCTAGACTACGCCTATCAAGGCTTTTCCGAAGGCACTCAAAAAATTACCCTTGAACAAGCCCAAGCCCTAGTGTATAGTGCCGTAGACTATGCCGACCAATTAGGATTTAAACCCCATCAAGATTTTCAGCAATCGCGATTTCATTTAGGCAAGTGGAGTGGTCAACCCAAACTTCAAATGGGTTGCAATGGTAAACCATTTTATATTAGTGGTCCCTATGATAACCCATCAATAATTATCAACATCTTGCGGAAAAATGTCGGTGAAGGAAACTTTGATTACATAACCCAGTTATTTGATGATTCTGATGAATCTGGTTCATTCACTGACTCGTTGTTAACTGAATCCTTGTTAAGGGAGCTTCCCTAAACTGCAAAAATGTTCAGCTAATTAAATCGCTAGACGTTGTATTAAGCGAGCAAGATGGTATTAAGCGAGCAAGATGCTCGCACTACAAGGATTTCGTAAGAATGACACTGACTGGTATGCTGGTGGGCATTGCCTACGGTATATCTAATCACCTTTATTTATTAAGGTTTGATACCAAGTTGCAGTCTAAGGTAGAATTTGTCATGCTGAGCAGAATGCAGTGAAACGGAATGAAGCTCGCGCATCTGTCCAGATTCTTCGCTTCGCTCTCCAATGACATGATAGAACGCAACTTGGTATGAACTTTGTGCAGCAAGCCCTACTCTATGACAAATGACGAATGACAAATGACAAATGACGAATGACAAATGACAACCCCCGCCTTTAACTTTTATTGTCCCCACCTGCACAAAACGTGAACCACTACTTTGCCACAGTCGCCCGTGGATTAGAACCCATTGCGGCGCAAGAACTTGA
>NZ_JAVKBY010000147.1:0-10950 GCF_040222985.1 Coleofasciculus sp. F4-SAH-05 | reverse complement strand
TCAATAAGAATATAGTCAGATGTAGTCATGTTGGGTAATATATAGACATGAAACTCTCAGACTATGCCAAAAAAGCAGGAATCAGTTATCGAACTGCCTGGAGGTGGTGGAAACAAGGAAACTTGACCGGTCATCAATTGCGTTTACTGCTTGTCTTGGTCTCCAAATGCGAAGATTCCCTTAAACAGCATCAGTAAACCCCCGGCTAATATCGCGATCGCGAACCCGCCAATGACTAAATCGAATATGTGATTGTCCACGCTGGTTTTCCTACTCTTCCTGCAAATGCTAGCGTAGAGATCGTCATTCGTCATTCGTCATTCGTCATTCGTCATTTGTCATTTGTCAGGGAACAGGGAACAGGAAACAGGGAACAGGAAACAGGGAACAGAATTTATGTTCAGTTCGGGTACAAATACCACAGACGGAAGACTTCGTTCGCGATCGCGTTCGTAATCAAACCGCATTGCCACAACTGTAATATGTCCTTTCCCTTGGGCGAGGCGGGTTTTGAGTTGTTGAATGGTTGCTTTTTGAGCAGTGGTATAGTTATCGTGCATGATGGCGGTGGTGATACAGGAGATAGAGTCTCAGTGTGAACGCTTTTATTCAACTTGACCCCTTTGATTTAGTTTGGGGATTGGGCATGATGGCAATCGCCATTGGTTTATCCAGTTGGCAGGGTTTAGGATTGGAGTTACCGTTAGCGATCGCGACAGGGCGAACGGTGATACAGCTTTGGGTTGTGGGGTTTTTTCTGGGAGTTGTCTTTGCCTTAGATAACCCCTTGGCAGTTTTAGCCGTTTTACTGGTAATGCTAACCATTGCAGCAATTACCGCCCGTAACCGGATTGGGAAAAAAATACCCCGACTATTCTGGGTAGTATTCGGTTCGATTTTCTTCTGTAGTGCCTTAACCTTGATTTATACCAATCTACTGATTATTCAACCGGAAACCTGGTATCAGCCTCAGTATCTGATTCCCTTAGGTGGTATTGTTTTGGGCAATGCCATGAATGGATCGGCGATCGCGGGTGAACGCTTGGTAAGTACGATTACCAGTAGTCGTTTGGAAATTGAAACGCACCTGAGTTTAGGCGCTACCCCGCAACAAGCCGTGGCGGGATACCGCAAAGATGCTATCCGCGCCGGATTGATTCCTACCCTAAATCAAATGATGGTGGTGGGGATTGTCACATTACCGGGAATTATTACAGGTCAACTTTTGAGTGGCATTGACCCGTTGAATGCGGCATCTTACCAAATTTTAATCATGTTTATGATTGCGACAACTAACCTCACCACTACAATCTTGGTGACTCGGGGTATTTATCGTCAGTTTTTCAACGCCCAAGCTCAGTTAAAACTTCCTTGAAATGTCAGGGAACAGGGAACAGGGAACAGGGAACAGGGAACAGGGAACAGGGCAAGGTATAGTTGTCAGTTAAATAGTTGATACGTCGAAAAATGAATGTAGAGACGCGCCATGGCGCATCTCTAGAGGAAGATATGGAATAGGAATCTAGGTGATTAGGTGTGAGACAATAAGAAACGGTGTTTTAATGTCAAAAGCGACTATGCAAACCAGCGATCGCACAAATATCAGTTCCCAGTCTCAGCCTCCTCTATTCCCTGCCCGGACAGCAACCGTGAGACGTACCACAGGTGAAACCGATGTCCAGGTGAGCCTGAATTTCGATGGTACAGGAACCTGTAGTGCTGATACAGGTATCCCGTTTTTGGATCACATGTTGCACCAGTTATCCTCTCATGGGTTAATTGATTTAGACGTCAAAGCCACGGGTGATATCGAAATTGACGATCACCATACCAATGAAGACGTGGGCATTACACTGGGACAGGCATTTGCTCAGGCATTAGGCGATCGCAAAGGGATTGTCCGCTTTGGTCATTTTATCGCCCCCTTGGATGAGGCATTAGTCCAAGTGGCACTCGATTTTTCGGGGCGTCCTCATTTAAGCTATGGCTTAGAGATTCCCACTCAACGGGTTGGCACCTATGACACGCAACTGGTGCGGGAATTCTTTGTCGCATTGGTGAACCACAGCCAAATGACGTTGCACATCCGCCAACTGGATGGAATTAATTCTCATCATATTATTGAAGCCACATTTAAAGCATTTGCGCGATCGGTTCGTATGGCAACAGAAATTGATACCCGTCGCGCTGGAATGATTCCCAGTTCTAAGGGAGTTTTGTGACTTAATGGTTATTGGTCATCGGTCATTTGCCATTTATTAAGAATATTTTCTAGCCAGAGAAATAGAGTTATCCTCTAATCATCGACTTGTGATGCAAACCGATACTTGTCAAGACGAAATGATAAATCATCATATAAATCATCAAAATTTATACAGTATATATGCTTAGAATTCACGATAAGGTTTGATTGGCTGATCGGCTTCTTTGTTAAGATTTGTGTAGATAACTTGACGGGTATCCCGGATACTTGGTGGAAAACGTAGCATATTGTGCCTGGACATAAAGCATGTCGGCTGTAATAGGAAATGTTAAAAATGTTCATACCCGGCATTTTTAGGATGCGATCGCAGTTAAGAATCAGGTGGGTTTTATTATCCGGTTTCAGGTTAATATATAAATCTGATATCGGGGCAGTGAATCTAATGTAGGGGCGGGTTTAGGGGCAAAATTAACAGACAAACCGATAACCTTTCTACAAAACCCGCCCTGCTCCACCCTATCTGATCACATCAATCCCCCATCTCCCTACATCTTTGGCGTGCGATCGCGGTTGAAAATCAGGTGTATTTTGTTGTCGGGTTTGAGGTTAATTGATAAATTTAGGTGGGGATTAGGGCGGGTGCAAGTTGTTTATGTTGAGGTGGGTTTACTCATCTAATCCCTAAAGAAAGCCCCTACATCTTTTGACAAAGGACATACAACAAATTAAGCCATTGGCGGAACTGTTAATCCTTTAAGCGATCGCGCTTTTTCTTGACTCAACCCCTTAGACTGCACTAGCACAGTAAAACCCCCCAATCCCGTGGGATCAATCAGTTGATGTAAGGCATCCCGACGCTGCATAATTCTAATCACATCCTGCGCCCCCGCGATCGCTTGTCCCTGGTGACTTCCTAATCCTGACAATGCTGAGATGCGATCGCCTAATCCTAATGCCATTAAAAATAATCCTTGTTTGGTCAATTCTACGGTTTGCAATCCAGACAATTCTCCTTGCCGTTCCAACGCCGTAAAATTTACATGGGCGGTAATATCTTGTTGCCCAATATTTACATAAGGATTATCATGATGGCGGTGATTATAATAGCATTTCAATGTTCCCTGATATCGGGTGGGTAAATAATAGCGATCGGCAGAATACCCATAATCAATCGTCAACAAAAACCCTCGTTTTAACTTATTAGCAATCGTCTTCATCCAATCTAACGCCGCCAAATTTACTTCACTCCGATATCCATCTGGATAGGCTCCCGCATATAAATCAATTCCCATCCATTGAAAATACTCGTTTAACTGAGGTGTAGAACTATCATCGGTAACTTCGCCAAAATGAATCTCATCTACTTCTATCGTTACTGTTGTCACATACACTTCCCGAAGCTGTCTCTTTTCCAGCACAACTTGATGCACTGGAAAGGCATCCACGAGTTCGTTAGAAAAACAGCAACCTATAACTGAATTGTCCGATATCTCATCAAAGCTACACCAGCGTAACGGTAAATTAGGTAACTTTAACTGGTTTAAAACTTGCTGCTGTTTACTGATTAATCCCGCCGCTTTTTCGACAATGATATAGTCTAACGCCGCAAAACAGCCCGGATACTGTTGATATAAATAATTCAAAATATCAGCCGCAACTAATCCTTGACCCGCCCCCATTTCTACTAATGTAAAAGGTTTAGGGTGTTCCAGAATCTGCCACATTTGGGCAAACTGTTCCGCCAGTAACTCACCAAAATCATGACCCAGATGGGATGAGGTAAAAAAGTCTCCTTCCGAGCCAATATTAACTGCACCCGTAGCATAATATCCCTGTTGGGGATGATAAAGGACTAAATCCATATATTCGGCAAATGAAATACGCCGATTTGGTGTCGCCGCAATTTTATTGGCAATTAGGTGTCTCAGGGATTGTTTCTTTTGGGATAATGACATGAATGCAGATGGGGATGTAGAAACTTTCTGGTGGAACAGTTTGTAGTAAGCGCTAGACTCGCGGCTGGCAGGCTTTGTGCCTACAATAGCGATCTTAAATTGGTTTTTACTTTTAGGACTTACGCAAAGCCTCTATTCGTAGGGTGTGTTAGCGCTTGCGTAACGCACCTTTACCCCCATAAGTGGTGTTGCTGCGTAAGTCCTGACTTTGATTTCTAACCCTGAGTAAAGTCAGCTTGAGTAATTAAAGAGTCCGATACACCTAAAACTGTCACTAATAATTCACTGCTAGCATTATCACGAATTAAGGTACTGTAACCATTAGATATAAACGAGTTGATCATCAGTTAAGTCATTAGGTGTGCCGTTATCATCTTGGCTAATTGTGCTACCCAAAAGGGAAATGGCATCAAAGCTGTCTATAAATACAGAGTCTCCTTCTACCGGATCACTATCATTAGCCAAGACATCGATAGTTACGGCTGTATTTTCTAGAGTCGTAGCCTGATCATCTCCACTCACTGGGTTATCATTCACCGACGCGATCGCAAGATTAACGGCTGCACCAGCGGCAAATAGGAAACCATCCGAGGCATTCCAGATAAAGCTAGTGGTGCCATTGAAGTTGGCATCGGGAGTAAAGCTGAGGTTATCTAGGTTGATAGCCGCAATAGTTTCCCCTGGGGTTACGGCGGTATTATTTAAGCGGAGGATACCGTTAGCAGGGAGAGATAGGATATTAATTTGGCTGAGACTATCACCTTCCGGATCATTAAATACAGCGGTAAAGTCAGTCGCCGTGAAGGAAATCGTCGTGTCTTCATCCCCGGATTTGTTAATGGTACTCAGGGTGGGTGCGTCGTTGCTACCATTAATGGTTACGGTGACTGTGGCGGTATCGATGCCACCGTTGCCGTCGTCTAGGGTGTAGATAAAGCTGTCGGTAGCGGTTTCTCCTTGGGTAAGAAAAGCGAAGGCATGATTGGGGTTGTAGGTGAGGGTATTATTGGCATTCAGCGTGACTGTGCCGAGGGTATTGCTTGTATCGATACTTGCGAAGGTAAGAGTATCATTGCTGTCGATGTCGCTGTCATTGTCTAAGAAGTTGGCTGTGGTGAAAGCAGAGTCTTCGTTGATGGTGAAATTATCATCATTGGCAATGGGAATATCGTTAACGCCGTTGAGGGTAATGTTAACGGTAGCATTGTCAGTTTTGCTGTTACCATCGTCGATTGTGTAGCTGAAGTTATCGATAGCTGTTTCTCCGACAGCGAGGGATTCAAATTGACCATTTGGATCGTAGTGGAATGTGCCATCACCGTTATTGATGACTAAACCTAAAGTGGTTGTCGTATCGAGGTTAGAAACGCTGATTGTATCGCTAGAATCGGGGTCATTGTCGTTGTCTAAAACATTGGCAGTTGTGAAGGCGGTAGCTTCATCCGTACTGAAGTTATCGTTGTTAGCAGTGGGAGTTTCGTTAATATCGTTAACGGTAATCGTGAGGGATTGACTATCGCTACCGCCATTACCATCATCAGCCGTAATTTCTACATCATAACTGTTATTTCCATCGGCATCTAGGGGAGTCTCGAAGTTGGCAGGGTTGTTAAAGCTTAATTCTCCGGTGTTGGCATCAAGGGTAAAGAAACTACTATCGCTTCCTCCGGTAATCGAGAAGGTAGGAATATCGCCATCAGGATCAGTGGCGGTAATAGTGGTAACTAGAGTCGTGTTTTCATCTAGGTTAGGAGTGGAGTTAGAGGTAATTGTGGGAGATTCGTTAATGTCGTTAATAGTGAGGATTTGACTAACTCCATTATTGTCAGTTTCGTTATTTAATTCAAAGACTTGATTCCCGGCATCAGTTTGGACAATGAAAAAGTAATCACCATCAATTCCTTGGGGTAGCGTAACGGTAAGACTATTACTATTACTATAACTATCGCCTACATTGAGGAAACTGGGATTCGTTGTTGAACCCAATAACGTATCATTGTTATCTAAGATTTGGTCTAGAGATAGCCAGACTTGATCCGTCCAAATCGGTGTACTGGTAGCCGCCGTGCCGTTATTGGTGACAATCCATGCGACAACGGTTTCCTGACTAGAGAAGGCTGTTGTTGGTGCGGTAACACTGGTTACTTGCAGGTTGGGAGTAGGGGACAATTCTAGACTGATTGCCTGGTCATCGATCGCGCTGTTATTATTGTCCTCAGTAAACTCAAAAATTTGGTTATTTGTATCCGTATCAACGACGAAATAGTGATCACCTGCTAAATCGATTGGCGCAGTCACTATCTGGGTGCGAGTTATCGATTCTCCGGGTGCAAGAGTACCGGTAAAAGTAAAGGAATCGAGGAATTGATCGTTACCAACGGTTAGATTGTCCGAGAGGAAAACTTGGTCAGTCCAAGTGCCACTAGCTGTGCCATCCCCTTGATTCGTCAATGTCCAAGAAACCTCTATCCCTTGTCCTGAAACAGCGGTAGTTGGAGCGCTAATGTCACTAACAATTAAGTCCGGTGTCGGCGGAATCGTCAGTTCGATTTGGGTTGAGTTAACATTATTGGTTTCGTTCGTCTCGAACTGTTGCTCAAGGTTATCCGTCTGAGCTAAAAGGAAGTAAGTCCCTGCTGTAATGGAGTTATTTAAGGGTAAAGTAACGGATACTGACTGATTGTAGGTTTGACCTGAAGCGAGAGTCGTAGGAGCCAATTCTGTCAGTAAGATAGTATCATTTGTACTAATATTATTATCACTAGAAAGAAAGACGCGATCGCGCCATGTTCTGGTAGCCGTTCCTATTCCTGAGTTGGCAACTTGCAAATCAATCGTGATGGTATCACCAAAGTTGGCTGTTGCTGGTGCAGTTACGGAATTGACTACTAAGTCAGCAGGCGGACTAATCTGAATTGGAATCGCGGTAATATTATCAGTTTCATCTGTTTCTTGCTGTTGCTCGCTGCCATCAGCCTTAAACAGGAAGAAATAATCCCCTGTCGCAATTTCCGGGATAGTTACGTTGTTAGTAACTGTATAGTTATCTGTTGCTGCTAACGGTGTCAATGATGCTGTATTTCTGTTGAGCAACTGAACATCTGAACTATCAAGGGTTGTATCTTGGGAAATATAAACTCTATCCCACCAATCTGCTCCCGCCGTTGCTGTGGTACTACTATTAAATACTGTCCAAGACAGAGTAACCGTTTCATCTACGGCTACCGATGTTACTGGATTCCCATTAGCATCAGTGACTTGTGCTGATGATACTTCTAGGTTAGGTGCATCAATCTGAATCGGAATCGCTCTAATATTATCGGTTTCATCGGCTTCTTGTTGTTGCTCACTGCCATCAGCCTTAAACAGGAAGAAGTAATCCCCTGTCGGGATTTCTGGAATAATCGGGTTACTGGTAACTGTATAATTATTTCCCGCCACTAACGGTGTATGGGAGTTGATAAATTGGTTCACCAACCGCACATCAGAACTATCAAGAGTCTCATCTTGGGAAATATAAACCCTATCGAACCAATCTGCTCCTGCCGTTGCCGTGGTGCTACTATTAAATACTGTCCAAGACAGAGTAACTGTTTCATCTGCCGCTACCGATGTTACTGGATTCCCATTAATATCAGTGACTTGTGCTGCTGATACTTCTAAATTCGGTGCATCAATTTGAATCGGAATCGCCGTAATATTATCAGTTTCATCGGCTTCTTGTTGGTTCTCACTGCCATCAGCCTTAAACAGGAAGAAATAATCCCCTGTAGCAATTTCTGGAATAATCGGGTTACTGGTAACTGTATAATTATTTCCCGCCACTAACGGTGTATGGGAGTTGATAAAATAGTTCACCAACCGAACATCAGAACTGTCAAGGGTTGTATCTTGGGAAATATAGATTCTATCGTACCAATTTGCTCCCGCCGTTGCTGTGGTACTACTATTTAAGACTGTCCAAGACAGAGTAACTGTTTCATCTGCCGCTACCGATGTTACCGGATTCCCATTAATATCAGTGACTTGTGCTGATGATACTTCTAGGTTAGGTGTAAGAACATTGAAGGGAACGATTAAGGTATTATCATCATTATCGGTTTTTCCCAAGAGCATTTTTCACCCCAACATCGCTTCTCGCATACATTGCATATATATTCTTCTAACATAAATTTATAATGAAGCATCATCTTTACAGAATCTTTACTAACATAGTCCTTAATCTTCATTTAATCTTTAAGAAAAAGCTATTGACAATTTTCCCTTCAGAAGCTTATTTCTGTAATGGATATACCCATGTCTGAGCCTCAACATGAATAAGCAGAAGACAAGAAGCGATCGCAAGATCATCAGGTGACAGAGCGATCGCACTGGGTTTGAGCGTCGTTCGTCCCCCCACTAGAAACTTCACTAAACCCGAGCAAGGGGAGCAGGGGAGCAAACAAATGAACAATGACAAAGGACAAAGGAAAAATGACCAATCTGGTCAATCCGCCAAATAGCTGAAAAAATTTACGATAAATGGCTGAGGCAGTTGCATTCGGATGGCGAAGACAATTATAGATAACTTTCTTAACAAAATGGAAAATTAGCATCAGGGTTTTCTTTTTTCAGAGATATATCACTCCTGCAAAGTGTATATGCTGTCCAAATCAATTGCTTCCTTACCTCCTTAAAAAATGACAACTGAAGAAAAAGTTTTCGCCATTCTTTTGATGCAATTTAGTCTTCCTCCTGTCCCAGGTATGAAAGCTGTGGACGCTTGGCTAAAACAGCATCCTCAAGAAAATTGGGACACATTGAAAGACTTACTACAACAGAAAAAAATAACCATGGTTAACGGAAAGCTGACCCCGATAACTCAACAGAGTGTTACCAATTCCGGTAACGGTGTTCCCCGAAATCAAGGGGTTCAGCTACGACAACCTCAGCCGTCATCGGTGAAAACCTTTCGATTTCGTGGGGTTACCTATCAAAAAGTTGAAGCGCCTCCGATTCAACACTTGACAACAATGGCTCCACCCCTTCCACCGGAGGTTTCCCGACCCAACCCTAATGATGATATACCTGCCTCTGAGCCTCAAGTCGTGAACTTTCATGAATATGCAGAACGCAAGAAGCGATCGCAAGACAATTTAAATCAAACAGAGCGATCGCAACAGCACGGTTGATCTGAGGAAAACCGTTACATCTAATTAACCATTGTCCTTGAGAAACGCTTCCACCTCGCGTCGGGTTGGTTGAGCCGCGATCGCACCAGGTTTGAGCGTCGTTAATCCACCCACAGCACTGGCGTATTTGACCACATCTCGTGCTGACTCTGGCGTCGCTAGACATTTAAACCCATTCTGACAAAGTTGGTGAATAAAGCCAGCGACAAAACCATCACCCGCCCCTGTGGTATCTTGCACATTCAGGGTAAAGGGTGAGAAGATGCCCTCCTGTTCACCGAGACAGTAGGTTGTGTCTTGATCTCCATTGGTAACCAAAACCCCTTCTACTGAATCCAGACGATGGGTAATCGCCCCTGCATCTGAGGTATCAAAGAATAATTCAGCTTCTTCTTTGGCTATTTTAAGAAAATCGATTTGCTTGACAAATTCTTCAATCAGTGGTTTTGCCTCACTAGGATCTGACCAAAACATCGGACGCCAATTAATATCCACTAAAACTTTGACATCATAGCGATTAGCCAGATCCAAGGCTTTGTAAATCGCTTGTCGGGTTTGGGGATAGGCTAACTCCAGAGTACCCAAAACTAAATAATCAGCCCCCTCAAATAAGGATTCGGGTAACTTCGAGGCATCAAGGAAAGCGTCAGCAAATTGGGACGTGTCAAAATCACCAAACCCAGCAAATTCGCGATCGCCCTTTTCTGAACGCAGGACGTAAACCTGTCGGGTTGGTGCGGTAGGATGACGTTGAACCCCACTACTATCCACACCCACATCCTCTAATAATTGGACAAGCTGGTTTCCTGGCTCATCAACTCCCACAGCTCCGATAAACGCCGCCGGGGTTCCCAACTTAACCAACGCGCAAGCCACATTCGCTGGCGCTCCCCCAGGATAAGGCGTCCAGGATTCTACTTGTTCCAGAGATCGCCCCACCTGATTAGCTAGGCAATCGAATAAAATTTCACCGAGGCAGAGAACACGAGGATTAGTCACGGCAATATACACCTCAACTTTTCCCTCAGACTACCAGAGCCTTAACCTTTGGTTAAAAAGAATCTCTCAAACCATGATGAGTTCTGGCGTGTAGGTATCCCATAGTTCGTTAGAATTAAAAAGGCATAAGTAGATTTACCAAGGGCAAAATACCTATGGCTGGTGGCAAGTCAGATAAGTCGGTTTCTCTCTCAGACCGGGAA
The DNA here is from genome assembly GCF_040222985.1 of Coleofasciculus sp. F4-SAH-05. Classification (NCBI taxonomy): domain Bacteria; kingdom Bacillati; phylum Cyanobacteriota; class Cyanophyceae; order Coleofasciculales; family Coleofasciculaceae; genus Coleofasciculus; species Coleofasciculus sp. F4-SAH-05. The sequence goes on along the minus strand of NZ_JAVKBY010000147.1, from coordinate 419 downwards.
TTACAAATTGTAGACCTGGTCGCCGTTGGTTTAACCAATCAGGAGATTGCCCAGGACTTGGAAATCAGTAAGCGTACCGTCGATAATCATATTAGTAATATTTTGCAGAAGACCCATACCGATAATCGAGTCGCACTGGTGCGTTGGGCGTTGCAGTGGGGGAAAGTTTGTTTGAATGATATTAACTGTTGTACCTTACCTCCCAAGCCCAATAATAATGATGAGGTGGTTTCATAGCTGGGGAAGCTGGGGGAGATGGGGGAGATGGGGAAGATGAGGGAGATGAGGGAAGTTGTGTAGGGGCGGGTTTCACTACTGGACTGACCCAGCTAAAATAAGACTTTGTTTGTAGTGAGAACTTTAGTTCTCTAACGCCTAGCTGGAGAGGGCTAAAGCCCTCACTACGTACCCAATCTATT
>NZ_JAVKBY010000145.1:0-44062 GCF_040222985.1 Coleofasciculus sp. F4-SAH-05 | reverse complement strand
CTCCTCCATCCCTTCTAAACTAAAGACGGCGAGTTCACCTTCATATCCCCCACCATCAAAAAGGAAATCAACACTAACCTCCCCAGTTTGTCCAACCGTAAACACGCCGGATTCAAATGTCACACTAGAACTGTCTAACCCGGTTAATAGCGATTCATTTAACGGCGTTTCTTCCGTCAGCGCTTCATCAGTGGCTTCACTTTCCGCCACGTCATCCAGTGAAGTAACAAAGGGAATCTCCTCTAAGGTTTCCTCTCCTTCAACCGACGTGACGAAAGCAATCTCCTCTAAATCATTATCTGAAGTATCGCCAAAACTTTCCTCAATCTCCGGGATATCAATATCAGCAATTTGGTCAGCCGAGATATCGATATCCACGATATCTATAGGATTATCCGTACCATCCAATAAACCACTGGGCGTTAAAATCGGTTCTAAAATAAAAGCTTGCGGTAACTCCTGACTCTTCCTTTTCGGCGCAAATCCTTGAGCATCAGGACGTTTCTTTGATGAAAAGTTAAACCAAGGCATAGATGACCCTTTTGTGGAATAGTGCAGGTAAAATTACAGATTAAACCAAGTTGCAAAATCTATCAGATATTATGAGTCGCTAAGGGGTTAAACCCATTCAAATTAGCAGGCAATTTCGACTTTAACCAAGCCCATAACTATAACGATGAATTAAGGAAACACTGAATAAGCACGCTGAAACCAAAACGCGGCTGCCAGTCAATGTAAACAAATTGTCCAGCAAATCATGTTACTGAATAGAGCAGCAATTGCCAGCAGCAAACTCGGACAGAAAACCTATTAAGTTTAAGGTAAAATCAACTGAACGGAAATCTAGCTTGTTCACTATTCTATCCCGAAATAATAAACTTTGTCTTCAGTTTTTGATAAAGTTTTCATAAAGCGGGGAACTTTTCCCTGATTATCAGCAATAGGTCGTAAATGTTACAGTTTTTGACTTAACCCCCCTTAACCAAGGTGTCATGGATTAATTTGATTTTTCACAGGAAGTCTACAAACTATTGTATGTAGAGACGCGCCATGGCGCGTCTGGGCGGGTTTAGTTACATCTGGGTGCAACCGAAAAGATAGTCGTGAAACCCGCCCCTACACAATTCACACATCAGCCTGTTCTCCGTAAAATTACGGAAACGGTAAACTCCCCATGTCAGCTTATGTCGTAGAGCCACTGAACGCTCTGTTTAAAGATTTGATAAAGGTATTAAAAAATGGTTGATTTCCCTTAACATTTCCGTTTACAGAATAGCGATGGTGAAAGCCCTCGCGTTTTAACCGAGGGATGAAACCGAATTTCGACAAGACTTCGGCGTGATCGCTCAGTCGAACGCTCAATTGCCGCGATGCGTTCAGCCTAGCAACTTTAGTTGCTTTTATTGTCAAATTTGGGTACAATAGTAACATGAGAAACAGAGTTTGTAGGTGATTACTCTGTACATATAAAAACCTCCTGAAAAACATAAATGGTGTAATTGGTCTTGCTAGGATTTCAAACGAGCCAAAATTCGTACAATGCCGATTTTTTCAGTCGGAATAGCACTTTTGGTAAAAACTAAATAGTTAATAAGTACCGTAGGGCATCCGGTAACTTCCTAATTAATTTAGGTAAAAGCTTGGAGAGCTACCCAAAAAAGAGGAGTTCTAGATATTAAGTGATATTCTAGTTGACTTCGGGTAGGACATAATCGTGTAAGACCTAATTAGAGGTGACTCTTGCATGGCAGTGATTAGCTCAAGAATCCCCCGTCTTTTAAGCGGGGGAGTGTCAAATCCCCTCCCTGTTTCACGCAATGTTGTTAAGGAGCGATCGCGGAAGTTATTCCCACAGTCTCTTGAACTGTTGTATGACAGGTAGGTATAAGTTCCAGCACCATGTTATAAAAGGAGCGAATCGGTGGGATTTGCAGTCGATCTTGTGTCGTGACTAACACCACTTGCCGGGTCAAGGTTTGTTTCGGAGGTGATCCATTTTCAGTAGCAGCAGCGGCAATCGAACGCACAGCCAGAGTAGGATCACCTAGGGCTTCTACCAAGGCAGATCGGGGGAGCAGCGAAATTAAATGTCCCTGACGCACAACTCCCCGAAAAGCATCCAGGGAATTTAATTCTAAGCTAGCGTTAAGGGTGCCACTTTGCCGGGAGAACAAGTCTTGTACCAATCGCTGCATCCCATAGCCATCTTTAAATATCACATGGGGATAGCACGTTAGGGCATCCATTGGCACTAGGGTATATTTGGTTAACGGATGATCGGCTGCCATTAAGACTTCGATGGGTTCGTCATACAATTGCTCCGTCACCATTTCGGCGCTGGCGGTTAAGTAGCGGTTATTCATGACAATCGCTAAATCAACCAAGCCATCTTTCAAGACTTTCAGGGCGCGATCGCTCCCCAATGCCGTTACCCGCAGTTGCACGTTGGGATAATCCTGACAAAAACGCTGTAAAACTGGGGGCAAGTAATGGGCGCAGACGGAGTGAATAGCGGCGACACAGAGTTCAGGTTGTTTTCCGTCTAACAAGTCAGATAATTCTTGGGTTGCGGTTTTCCATTCATGGCAGATTTTACGGGCGCGAAATAAAAAGCGATCGCCTCCTAAGGTTAATGTCGCCCGAGCCGTTCGATGGAACAAGGGTAGCCCCAGTTCAGCTTCTAACCCTTGAATTTGGCGGCTAATCGTCGATTGGGTAACACCGCATTCACGGGCGGCTTGTTGAAAGCTGCCTGTCTCAGCAACGGCTAAAAAAGCTTGTAACTGCTCTAGACGCATGATAACTAATTCTCGAAAACTTTGACTTTATGTGATAATATGGAAAAAGTGGAACGTTTCCACTTTCTATTGGATGGCTATTCCATTGGTCAAAACCTCTATAAGTTGTTGTTCGACTCAACCCATCAGCTACTTGTAGATGGAATAGACAAAGGGACAAAGCGTACTGGTTGAGCAGTTTTTGTCCTGTGGCGGTAGTTTAGGGTCGCCGTTTGCCAAAAAGTTCATTTCGTCAAAGTTTTGAACAACCATGATGGTGTAGCGGAGATATAGTGAACTACTTAGGCTTACTTCGTAGAAGCCTGAGCTTCTGATTTCACAGGGGATTACTTAACGTGAGATTAGCTTAATCGATATCTTACCTCAACTTAGCTTATCCGGCGAGAAGCCCCACGCTCTAATCTTCGATTGAGCGTGGGATGAATCGCCAGTTTATTATTGACAACTTGCTTGTTGTAAGCTAATATGAATTCTCTTGCGATAAGCAAGAAGTGGGGCTGGGCGTATTCCCCACTATAAAACGCCGGAAGCGTCGTTCTGAAACGGCGACAAAGGAAGCCTACAACCGTACCCGTAGGGTCGGTGTAGGAGGACGTCACTAATACTTGATACGGCAGCTTAATCTCCGAACCGTAGGCAAGGTAAGGTGGGCATTGCCCACCCTACTGTTTAAACGCTATCAGTGACGCTGCTAAAATTAAACGCCTTAACTCGTACCCCTGGTATCACCCGACCCCCGAAACGCTGTACCGTACTCAGAGCATCAATATCCCGTAACATATCGGGCAAACTTTGGTTAAATCGCAGATTTTTAATCGGATAAGCAATTTTCCCGTCTTCAATCCAGAATGTACCATCACGGGTCATTCCTGTCACCTCTAAGGTACGTGGATTGACATAGCGCACATACCAAGCGCGATTAACCAAGATTCCCCGTTCCGTTTGAGCAATCAAATCGCTCAGGCTTTGCTCAGATCCAGACATAACGATGGGAAACAATGATCCCGTCGGTTCTTTTCCCTGCTGTTGCGCCCAGTAGCGACTATACGACAATGTTTGAGGCACTCCATCCTGAATAATCTCCAGGTAGTGATTGCTCAATCCATCACTAAAGCAGGTTCCTCTCTGCAACAATGGATGGGCGGGATGGCGCTGCACTTGTACCAAGGGACTAAATAGGGGTTCGCCAAGGCGGTTCCCCACAGGTTGACCTGTGTCATCCGTGCGAGACATAAATGATCGCCCTTCATCGGCGGATCGTGCATTTAAATTGAATATCACCCAGGGAAGTACATCCGCAAACGCCGGATTATTAAAGATGACAGGGTAAACACCCGGTTGAATTTCACGGGGATTACGGGCAGCAAAAGCACGCTCAATCAGGGGTTCAATCAGGGAATCTAGGGGTAACTGAGCGATCGCAAACCCTGTGCGCTGACTCCAACTCGATCCATCCTCAATTCGAGCGGTAAAGCTCAACTCCGCCTCTGTGCCGCGATCGCAGGCGCGTAATCCCAGGGAGTTGCCCACGGCTTGAGCAAAGGCTTGAGTACTCAATCGTCCAGAACCTTCCACTCCGGCTTTAGCACTCTTAGCACAGATTTGTTGTACCATTTCTCCGCGTGCTAAGGGTGATAAAGTGACTGTAGCGTCGTCAAAGGCAGGAACACGCGACTCGTAGACTTGGGGTTCAAGCAAGGGAACCCATTCTGGATCTTCGGGTGCAATCCGAGCTAATTCCTCGGAGCGCTGGATGGTATCGGTAATTGCATCGGGTAAAAATTCTGTGGTGGAAGCCGAGGCGCTGCGTTTGCCGAAATAACTGGTAACGGTGAGGGTAAATTTATGGCGGTTAATATTCTGGCTAATTTGATTTTCTGAGAAGCGGCTGAGAGCAGATTCACTGGAACTAACGCTGACGAATACTCCCTCGGCTTGGGATTGCTGGATCACCGAATCCACGAGGGATAAGGCTTGGTCTTCGCTGATTAATGTTGGGACTGTAGCTAGGCTCACGGCGGTTTACGTTAGGGATGGTGGGTAGAGAGACATACTTTATGATTAAATCCTCAACTTATTATAGTATTCTGGACAATGCACACCCGACTCCCGATCTTATCTGTGAACATGGAATACAATAGAAACACTCAATGTTCCCCACTCGCTCAAACTTCAAAGAAAGATTTACCTATTGGTTTGGATGTTGTTGCCGATATCCATAAAGTCTATCCGGATTTAGGCAAAATTAAGACAATTTTTGATGTGGGGGCTAATATTGGACAAACATCCCGCCACTTTCATCAGGGGTTTAGTCATGCCACGATTTTTTCCTTTGAACCGATTCAACAAACCTTTATTCAGTTACAGAAAAATACCGCCGATTTAACCAGAATTCGCTATTTTAATCATGCCTTTGGGGATAAACCGGAAACGAAGACTGTTTATGTCCAAGAGGAGTCTGTAATGAATTCATTAGTCGATGAACTCCAAGATGTATCCCGTCCATCTGAACGGGTTCAGGTTAAGACGATTGATGAGTTTGGCAAGGAGCATCAGATCGATGCGATCGATCTCCTGAAAACAGATACAGAAGGTTGGGAACTCAATGTGATTCAAGGAGCGAGCCGTTATTTAGCCCAGAAAAAGATAAAATTTATTTATTCGGAAGTCGGCTGGCTCGAAACAGATAAACGACATACATTTTTTTCAGAACTTTATTCCTATCTCATCCCCAAAGGGTTTAGAATGTATGCGCTATATGATCATTGTCATCACTTTTATGATGATCATTCATTTGGATTAGTGTTTGCCAATGCCTTATTTATTAATTCGGAAGCGATAAACGATCCGATTAATCCAGAATGGTGGTTAAGCTGATCCGGGGTAGGATGGGCAAAGGGACATCATTTATGATGATTAAATCATCCGAGTAAGTCGGTGGGTGGAAATAAACAAAGGCGAGATGAATTTTTTTTAACACACCTCAAACTCTGACAAATGACGAATGACGAATGACAAATGACAAATGACGAATGACGAATGACAAATGACAAATGACGAATGACAAATGACAAATGACAAATGACGAATCTACCTGATCCATCTCCGTCTAACTCAACCCTCCAGTCAACCCACCCTGATCCGGAGTCAGAGGCGGTGTATCGGGTGTCTATGACTCAATTCCCGGAGCGATACCCTACTACTAGTAAAGCATTGGCTGATCCTGCCCTTGTCACCCTCTGCGCGATCGCGGTTTTGATTGTTGGCTTAGTTTTGGATAACAACTGGGTGATTCTCGCCGGGGTAATCGTGACGTTACTCCTATCCCTGTCGGTGATTTGGTCACCTTTACAGCAATGGTTTCAGAAGTCTCTCTCTCAAGAGCAGCGATCGCAACTGATTGCGGTTTGTGGTGTGAGCCTGGCAATCGTTGGGATTGCTGCTTTAACCGGATTTACCAAAGCGTTTGATTCGGTGGGTTCTTTAGCGGAATGGATTGGTGCTTTAGGGCAAATTCTGATTGCTATTCTCGCCGTATATATCGCTTGGCGACAGTATGTTATTTCTAAAGATCTTACCATTCAGCAAAATACAATTACCCAACAGCAAACCATTGATGCCTACTTTCAGGGTATTTGTGACCTCGCTTTAGACGATGAAGGATTGCTAGAAGATTGGCCCCAAGAACGGGCGTTTTGTGAGGGACGAACCTCTGCTATTCTCAATAGTATAGACGCTGGCGGCAAAGCGAAAGTCTTGCGGTTTTTGTCTCAATCCAAATTACTGACACCCTTAAAACGCGATCGCCACTTGGGACGTCCAATACTAGATGGTTATGGCGGGTATCAAGAAGATCGGGTTTATGGCGTGCGGGTTATTGCTCTAAATGTTATGTTAGCCTGGGCTGATTTGGCAGGTACGGATCTACGCTGGACAGAATTAAGTGAAGCCAATATGGTTCAAGCCAATCTGAGCCATTGTGACCTAGCCGGAGCGAATTTGTCTCGCACGATTCTCTATAAAGCGAATTTATCCAACTCTGATCTCAAAGGTGTGCGCCTGTTCTATGGATCAGTGGAAACCGCCAGTCCCCGCAGTCGTACTGAACCGCCTGATTATCGCACTGGAATTCACACGGGTGCTGTGGTTGAGGGAGCGAATTTTACTGAGGTGCAACGGTTAGGGGAAGAACAACGCCACTACTGCTGTTCCTGGTGCGGGGAACAGTCTCGCCGAACGATTCCAGGAGGGTGCGATGGGATTACTAATAAATTAGGGCGTTGACACTATACCTATAATATGATATTTGGTGTACGGTGTACGATTCGTTCAGCCTAAATAGGGGAAAGCTGAATAAGTGTTGTAGTAAGCTGTCATGCATTTAAATTGGGTATTATAGCAAGTCGCTAGGCGTGTATTTACAACTCTCGTAGCTGAAACTTAGTCCAGGTAAGATGTTTCTGAATCCAAAGTGTAAATAGATCAGCGCGAAGCGCTATAGTAGCGAGCAAGATGCTCGCACTACAAGGATTTCGTCATTATTGACATTAAGGTTTAAATGCCGAACAGCTTAGGGAACTCACGGGCAGGGAACAGAAAACATGAGAAAAGTGTAAACTCCTCCTTGCTTTATAAGCCAAATGCCCGCTTCACGCTTGGCTTATTCAGACAAATCAGAATTAGGACTTAATATTAGGTTTAGTTTAAAAAAGTATTCCATTGTCAGGAATTGGGGGTGCTTCTGTTGAGTGTAGGTTAAGGTAAAAAAATCGATTGGCGATCGCGTGTATGAACAGCTTGGTTATATTACTCTGGATTAGCTTCTGTTTTACCCCTTTCTTGATTCCGGCGGCTATAGCCCAAACGGAGATTCCATTACTCCCAAAAGCCGATGCTGTTCCTAAATATCACCCCTCCGTGGGAAGTTCTCTTCAAGCGCAAACGGCAGATTCTCCCCCGTCTACCACTCCAGATTTAACAACGCTACAAATTAAACCTCGCTGGGGAATTGGTTACAGTACTTCCGGTGCGGGATATGATGGTTTTACCCGCTTGGACAGCTTTCTCCCTCTCTTGCAAATTCCCGGTAGTACGCTGACGTTTTTAGAAGGACAATTGCAGTTAGATAATAGTGCGAATCTCGGTGGTAATCTGTTAGTGGGACACCGCTTTCATAGTCAGTCTCTCAATCGAATTTTTGGTGGTTATGTGGGGGTTGATCGTCGAGATACGGGAAATACTACATTCCATCAACTCGGTGTAGGGTTAGAAACATTGGGAGAGGTTTGGGATGTGCGCCTCAATGGTTATTTTCCTCTGGGTGATACTCGCGATTTAGTGGATGAAACAGCATTTGATACAGGATTTCAACTGACTGATCGTTTCTTTTCTGACCATTTTTTAGTGGTTCAGGGACAACGACAACGGGGACAAGTGCGCCAGTTTGAAGCGGCGATGACGGGGTTTGATCTGGAAGTCGGTGCAAGATTGGCGCAATGGGGTGAAGGGGGAGGATTACGAGGGTATGGTGGACTTTATTATTACGATGCAACCGGAAGTGATTCCAGTCTGGGTTGGCGGATGCGATTGGAAATACAACCCACCGATACCCTAAATTTCGGTGTGGCGGTGCAAGATGATCAGATATTTGGCACAAATGTAATTGTTAGTGTGGGGGCGATTTTCGGGAAAACTCGTTCCTCAGGGGATGCTAGTATTTTATCCCGTTTAGGGGATGGCGTGGGACGTACTTCCAGTATCACGGTTGATAGTCAAACAGAATCTGATTTTTTCAGCGAAGAAATTACTACCGCCGCAACGAATCCCCAAACCGGTGAACCTTATGTTTTTCAGCACGTTAATTTAGGCGCGAGTGGCGGAAATGGTACAGTTGAAACACCGTTTGGGACAGTCGATTCAGCCCTAGCCGCGACGCAATCCGATGGGAATGATATTGTTTATGTACAAGAGGGAACTAATCCCGGTATTCCGGCTTTTACAATTCCTGATCAGGTGCAAGTTTTGTCCACAGCACCCATTCAGCAATTGGATACGGTGGAATTTGGTGGCGTACAACTTCCATTATCCGGTGCTGGCGTTTTTCCTCAGGTTACGGATACAGTAACGTTGGGAAATAATACGGTGTTATCCGGATTTACAATAACTGGGGTAACCAATCCAGGAATTGTGGCGAGGGATATTTCAAATGGGGAAGTTCGAGACAGTATCATTAATAGTTCCAGTCAAGCTGGGGTTTTACTGGAAAATACTGGAGGTTCTATTTCATTTACCAATAGTGCGATCGCGGGAAATGGCGTTCCTAGTTTAAGTGTTACATCGGTTAATGATGTCGCGATCGCGAATAGCACTCTCACCAGTACCAATTCGGCTACAGAAGGGATTTCTCTGGACACAGTTAGTGGAAATTTCGACATCAGCGATAGCACAATTACGATTGAAAATCCAGCCAGTAATGGTATCCTAGCCAAGGCTATCCAGGGAACCGCGACAATTTCAGCCAATCAAGGAAGTCAGATTATCACACAGGGAAATCAAGCCGGAATTTCCCTAACTGAAAGTATGGGTACGATTAATTTATCGGGTGTAACCGTGTCAAGTACAGAGGGTGCAGTTGTGGAAGTGAGTAATATTAATAATGGCGCGATCGCGAACAGTACTCTCACCAGTACCAATTCGTCTACAGAAGGGATTTCTCTGGACACAGTTAGTGGAAATTTCGATATCAGCGATAGCACAATCACGATTGAAAATCCCACCAGTAATGGTATATTCGCCACGAATATCCAGGGAAGCGCTATAATTTCAGCTAATCAAGGAAGTCAGGTTACCACAGAGGGGAATCAAGCCGTAATTTCTCTAACTGAAAGTACAGGTGAGATTAATTTATCCGGTGTCACCGTGTCAAGTATAGAGGGTGCAGTTGTCGAAGTGAGTAATATTAATAATGGCGCGATCGCTGCTAGCACTCTCACCAGTACGGATTCTGCAACCGCAGGGATTTCTTTAGAAATAGTTACTGGAAATTTCGATATCAGCGATAGCACAATTAGGATTGAAAATCCAGCCAGTAACGGTATCCTCGCCACGAATATTCAAGGAACCGCGACAATTTCCGCCCAGGAAGGAAGTCAGATTACCACAACAACGGCTAAGGCTGGAATCTTACTCGCTGAAAGTCCGGGAACAATCAATTTAACAGGATTAGAGGTAAATAGTACTAATGGTGCAGCATTAGTCGGGACTACTATTAATAATGCCACAATTTCAGATAGCACCCTTACCAGTATCAATTCATCAACAGAAGGTATATCAATTAACGGGGTTAGTGGTACAGTTGATATTAGCAATAGTACGATCACGATTACTGATCCACTTGATAACATTAACGGCATATCCGTTGGCAATATCACAGGAACAGTGAATATAGCCGCCAATGAGGGAAGTCAGATTACTCAGGCAAATCAAGGAATTGAACTCTTTGATGCTACGGGCGCGATCGCTATTTCTGGATTTGAGATTCGGAATACTGAGGATAATGGTATTTTTGGAACCAATCTCAGTAACGTCACCCTGGCAAATAACCGCATTGAAGAGGCAACTAATCGAGGAATTATTCTAGCAAATACGGAAGGAGATGTGACGATATCTCAGAACACTATCATCAATATAATTGGTGTTGATAATTTTATTTTACCTACGGGTCAGGGGATTTTATTGGAAAATGTTACTGGAACAGTTGAAATTATAGGAAACACCATTACGGGAACAACTGGTTTTCCGGCGAGGCTGCTACAATTCCCAAGCGGACAAGGTATAGTGATCAATAACAATCAGGAGTCTATAAATATAACGATTTCAGACAATTCATTATTTAATAATTACGAAGATGCAATATTGTTTGGTTTTGGGGTGTTTCCCCCTGGTAATCCTATTGTCAATTTAACTATAGAGGGAAATCAAATAGAAAGTAATGGTGGAAACGCTCCAATTCGAGGTGACGGCATTGGTATTGGCATGGAAAATAATGCATTGATCGAGAATCTAACTATTTCAGGTAATACGCTGAGCGGAAATTTTGATGATGGAATTGACATTCGTATGGGAGAAGAGCTTCCCAATTCTACAGCTAAAATTCAGCAAGCTATTATTGAAAACAATGAAATTACAGATCACATTCAACAAGGTATAAATATAGAACTATTTGAGCAGACAGCAATATTTATGAATATTGTATCAAATATCATCAGCAATAATTCCACGGACGTTATAGTTAAACCCAATACTACAGAGGAAATTTGCTTGTATTTTAGCGAAAATAGTGATAATACAACCTTTAATTTAAATGGACTAACACCGAATAATTCTTCTTGTTTTTAAGTGATTTTAACTGTATTAAGCCAATCACAGATGACTGATTACAGGTAAAGTCAGCAAAGCATGAGGAACAACTAACACATCCAACTCCTTGCCCAAATCAGCAGCCACCCTCGCTAACGCCTCATCCATCGTCTCGGCTGGAATCATTTTACAAGCCTCCACAACCTCTGGATAATCACTCCCGACAATAATTACCGAATTTTGTTCTAAAACCTTCGCCATGACAAACGCACGTTGTTGACCCGGTGGATACCCATGTTTACGCCCTTCCTGTAGAATCTGTTGTACCGAAGGAATATCTCGCATCGCCGCCAAGAAACGCTGTTCTCCCACTCCTGCACCCACACCTTCTGGACATTGTGCGGGGATAATAAAATAACCTCCTGGACGCACAACCGGAGTCGGGGCAAAAAACAGATAACTCGCTGCACGACTGGCTTGATAAAGGTTAGCATCTTTGGGAAACCCAACCCCACCAATTACCACATCGTATTGCTGAGAAATTGAGACTTGATTAAGAGTTTTTGCCTGTTCTACCAGTCGCTTATGGGTTTCTCTGGGTTCTCCTGCTAATACCGAAACAATTTGTTTTTGGTCATCCAGAACCACATTAATAATAAATCCCAATCCCGCCCGCATCGCCGCCTCTGTCACCGCCTGCTGAAACGGATTTTCCTCCAATTTGCCCAGGCGACAGTTGGGATGATCGATAAACTTAGGACTATGACTATAGGCAATTAAAGGTTCTCCCGCCGCACCCACAGCAACGGTTTTACACCCACCCGAATAGCCAGCATATTGATGAGGTTCGACAATGCCAGTCGCGATGAGGATATCGGCATGATAAGCTACTTTATTAACTGATAAAGGGATACCATTAATCACGCCTAAATCGACTAACTGATCAGGATTTTGCGGTTCGTGGTCAATCACCCGATACCGATCAACCACCGCTTGTCCTAACTTCGTCACCTTTTCCGCCATGGTGCTAGGGCGATGCATTCCAATCCCACACAATAGGGTAATATCTTGGTCACTTACCCCCGCTTTTTCTAACTGCTGTAATATCGGTGGAATCAATACCTGATCAGGACTATCGCGAGTGATATCCGTAAACACAATACAAACGCGATCGCCTGGATGTGCCAATTGGGTGAGGGGTGGGGAATTAATCGGGGTTGAGAGAGTTTGCGCGATCGCACCCTCAACATCTGTCAAGGGTTGGACTGCTTCAGACTTCACTAATGTCCCTTGCATCCCTGGCGGTAAATCAAAGTCTAGAAACGTTTTTCCGTAAGGGACTTGGTACATAGAAAGGGAATTTGACACATAACAGGTAGAGACGTTGCATGCAACGTCTCTACAACCTACAAGGGAAAAAGGTTTATCCGATAAAAGGTTTAAACCCTGGCTAATTCCGGTTCGGGACGCTTGCTATTGCGAATTCCGGTAATCGCCTTGGCGTAATCATCCTGCTTAAATACACCAGAACCAGAAACGATCGCGTTTGCGCCTGCTTCCAAAACTTGCCAGGTGTTGTCTGCTTTGAGTCCACCATCCACTTCAATCCAAGGATCAAGTCCGCGTTCATCGCAGATTTGACGCAACTTACGAATTTTGGGAAGTACACCCGGAATGAAGCTTTGACCGCCAAAACCAGGGTTGACACTCATAATCAACACCAAGTCACAGACATCTAACACATAGTCAATCAACTCTAACGGTGTAGACGGATTGAGAACCACACCCGATTGCTTACCCAATTCTTGAATCTGAGTCAGGGTACGGTGCAAATGGGGGGAAGCGTTGTGTTCCGCATGAACCGAAATAATATCCGCCCCAGCTTTGGCAAAGTCCTCAACATACTTTTCCGGTTCCACAATCATCAAATGGACATCCAGAGGCTTTTTCGTCACTGGGCGTAGCGCTTTGACAATCAGAGGACCGATGGTGATATTGGGGACAAATCGCCCATCCATCACATCAACGTGAATCCAGTCAGCACCAGCAGCATCCACTGCCTGTACTTGTTCCCCCAGTCGGCTGAAATCGGCGGATAAAATGGAGGGGGCAACGACGATGGGTTTTTGGGATTGCGTTTGGGTCATAACTGGTGATAGTCTCCTATGTCCTCTGTTGTGTTAAGTTTTATCTTAACAAAGTCTTTAGCAATCCCCTAACAAAACGTGACCTAATTGACTGAATCGATAAATCTAGCCCCCAAGCAACCGTCATCAATCGCATCAATCCGGATAAAAACGACTCCCACGTCCCAACTCGAAACTTAGGCAAGGGAGATCGTGTAGAAACGTTATCATTAGTAGCAATACGAAGTGGTTAAACCCACCCCAATACCCTCACAACTATTTTCACAGTTAGGAGAACCTGCCTTGGCTATGCGGTCGCTGATCAAAAAACTGGGATGGATGATTGGAGGTGTAGGACTCTCTACTCTGACCACCCCAATCTTAGCGTCACCGATTTCCATTGGAGAAGCTGGAATTGATGCATTGCGACTCCATGCTTCCCCCTACAACTTGAGAGGTGATAAAATCGCCATTGGTCAGGTGGAAATCGGTAGACCGGGTTTATTTGGCGTTGATAAAGCCGTATCTTGGAATCCCGCGATCGCACTTGAGCGAGTCTTTTATCGCGATCGACCCGCGAAAGCCGATACGGATGTAGATACCCATGCAGCAATGGTGGCGGGTGTGATGGTAAGTAAAGATAAAACCTTACCCGGCGTTGCTCCCGGTGCCAGACTCTACGCTTCGGCTGTTGGTTCCCCCATCCGCAGTGGACAGCCGGAAGAATGCCTATCCTCCCAACACGTTGCTTTGCAAAATAGTGGTGATGTTCGGGCAATTAACTTTAGTTTTGGTGAATCCCTGCAACGAGATGCCAGAGGATCACAAGCGGCGCTTGATGGCAATGCCCTGTTAACAAAATGTATTGATTGGTCAGCTCGGACTCATAATGTTCTCTACGTCATTGCAGGCAACCAAGGCAAAGGTGGCATTCCCATTCCCACCGATCACTATAACGGGATTACCACTGCCTATACCACCCAAAGGCAAGGACAATTTGCCAAGGTAGACTTTGCCAACTTGAGTGATCTGCCAGAGGGAATTGGTCGGCGTTTAATTCAACGGGAAATTAACCAGGGAACTCGCCGTGCGATTAATTTAGTCGCACCAGGAAGTCGTATTTTAGTCTACGACCTGGATGGAAAAATTGTCGAAGTGAGTGGGACTAGTTTCGCCGCGCCTCATATTACCGCCTCAGTCGCCCTAATTCAAGAATTTGGCGATCGCCAACTCAACGCCAATCAACCCCAATGGACTACCGATTCCAGACGCCATGAAGTGATGAAAGCGGTGTTACTTAACTCCGCTGACAAAATCCAAGACGAGGGGGATGGGTTGCATCTAGGAATGAACCGCACCCTGTTGAGCAAAGATAATTACACCTGGTTAGAATCGGATGCTTATCTTGATGCCAAAATTCCCCTCGATATACAAACGGGAACCGGACACCTGAATGTTTTCCGGGCTTATCAACAATTTAGTCCCGGTCAGTGGAGTTCAACGGGGGCTGTACCGCCTGTGGGTTGGAATTATAGTTCAGTTAAGACTAAATCGTTTCAGGATTATGTCTTAGAAAAACCCTTAAAGGCAGACAGTTATGTGGCGTTGACGCTAGCGTGGGATCGCTTAGTTGAGCTAAAAGATGAGAATGGAAATGAGGTGTATGATGTCGGCGAAAATTTTCGCGATCGCGGTTTGAATAATCTCGACCTTTACCTGATACCTCTTGATGAAAATGATACCAGCAAAAGTGCCTGTGCTTCTGTAAGTGAAGTGGATAGTGTAGAACATATTTTCTGTCCCGTTCCGGTTTCAGGTCGCTATAAAATCCGGGTTCAATATCGCCAACAGGAAAATGAAGAATCCCAACCCTACGGCTTAGCCTGGTGGACAGTACCGGACAGATAAATTTTAGCCCAACGCTATTGCTAGATAGGCATAGCGTATCTGTAGGGGCGGGTTTCACGACTATCTTTGATGCCCTCACCCAGATGTGAATAAACCCGCCCCAAGGTTTCAATTGAGAAATAAACCCAGTATGACTACCATTTTTACACCCGAAAAAACGGCGGAACTATCCAATCAAATTGATCGCCAACTTCAGGAACTGGAAACACAACCCTATTCGCCAACCAAACTTCCAGAAACGCCACCGGGATTCCCAGTTAAGCAAAGCCAAGCCATTGAAGAAGTTACCAAAGAAAAGCCAGAACGCTTTTTGCAGAAATTTGGACGGGCGGCGAAAAGCGATTTATGTGAAGAAGGGGGATTACTGAATAGTCAGTGGAAAAAGTGGGGAGACTTGAATAATACAGATGTTGTAGATAAATTTGGCGTATTGTTAGTGGCGATGGGATTTTCCGGCGCGGCGTTAGAAATCTTGGTGGTTGCCATTGCCGTGATTGTGATTCATATTGGAATTAAGGCTTTCTGTGAGGATTATTCCCAGTGATGCTGGAGTTAAATCTGCGCTTTCCCAAAATTAATCAAGTGATTGTCACATTTGACGATGACGAAACTGACACACTTGATTTTGTCTCACCCCTGAGTCAAGAAGACCTAAAAGACATCCAGTGGTATTTAGAAATCTACGGCAGCCGATATACCACAGACGTGGATGATGAAACGGCAAAGGGAATTGAGGCAAAATTACAGAAATGGGGCGCAGATTTATTTAACGCTGTTTTCGGTGAACGTCCTGCCCAGCGACTGTTTAATGCGTTCCAGGATGAGGATGAATCCGGACGGTTGCTGACAATTAGTGCCAGTCATCCCGCCATTTTATCCCTACCTTGGGAACTATTGCGCGACCCCGACGGCACGTATTTAGTTCATGATAATCCTCGGATTGCTGTTCGTCGCCGTTTGGCAGGTGCAGGGGGTGGACGGAAACCGTTTAAGGTACAGATAAAAGATAAATTGCGCTTGCTGTTTATCGTGAGTCGTCCCAGCGATGCTGCATTCATTGACCCATACGGAGAAGCGCAGGCGGTATTGGATGCGATTGAACAAGAAGCAGCCGGACGAGTTGAGGTGGAGTTTTTGCGTCCAGCAACCTTAGATAATTTGGTGGCACGGTTAGAAGACCGACATAAACCGCCTATCGATATCGTACATTTTGATGGGCATGGTGTGTTTGACTCCGATGGGCGGTGGCGAGAACGGGCGAAACTGAATAACTCAGTCGCACCGACGAAAGGGGGGAATGGAGATGATAGTAATACAGGATATCTGTTATTTGAGGATAAAGACGGAAAACAAGCGCTGATTAGTGCTGAAACCTTGGCGGATATGCTCAATCGCCAAAGGGTAGGGTTAATTGTTCTATCTGCCTGTCAGTCAGCGGCGATGGGGGGTGAGGATAAAGACGATGCCATGGGGTGTGTGGCGGCAAGGTTAACCCATGCGGGGATTCCAGCAGTTTTGGCGATGACGCATTCGGTATTGGTGAGAACTACCCGTCAGTTGTTTGCCACATTTTATCAGCGTTTGGTATCGGGGGAAGGGATAGGCGAAGCGTTGGATAATGCGCGGCGGGATTTGTATTTAAACCGAGAACGAGGGGAACGGCAACGGGGAGACAAGCGGATTACGCTGAAGTTGCAGGATTGGTTTCTACCAGCGCTGTATCAGGCGGGGAAGGATACACCATTTTTGAGTGACTTAACCCCCCCAGCCCCCCTGAAGAGCGACGGAAGGGGGCAGGGGTCAATCTGGGGCAATATCCGCCCATTACAGGAAGCGGGATTTTTTGGTCGCAGTCACGAATTGTGGCAGATTGAACGGTGGTTTGTACAGGGGACGCGCCGCATTACTATATCGGGTTTTGGCGGACAGGGGAAGACATTTTTAGTTGAGGAAGCAGGGCGCTGGTTGCACCGCACTGGAATGGTTGAGAGGGTGTGTTTTGTCGATTATGCGGCATTTCAGGGTGTGGATGCGGTGGGGTGGGCGGTGAGTACCCTGGCGATGGTGTTAGGTAAGAGTTTGGTGGATAAGTTGGCGGCAAATCAGGCATTGCAGGAAACGCCGACGTTGGTGATTTTGGATAACTTGGAAAGCTTGCAGCCGCAGCCGTTGCGAGAGTTATTGGATGTAGCAAAAGACTGGTCTGAGGTGGGGGATTGTCGGGTGTTACTGACGACTCGGATGCTAGATTTTCACCATCCTGATTATCCCACTGAGGGGAGTTTGAGACATCGGTCGTTACCCTTGGGTGGGTTAGCACAAGAAGATGCGCTGGCATATTTCCAGAGGTTGATGGAGTTTCCTCCACCACCCCTATTTGACTTGCCGCAACGGGAAGTGTTGGAAAGATTGTTTAAGTTAGTCGATTTTCATCCCTTGTCGATTGGGTTGTTGGCGAGGCAGTTGAAAATGCGTCGTCCGGCAGAATTGGGGGAACGGTTGGAGGTGTTGGTTGCCCAAACCCCAGATAATCCTTTGTTGGCGTCGTTAAATTTATCGCTGGAACGGTTGGACGATGAGGCGCAGCAGTTGTTACCTCGGTTGGGGGTGTTTCAGGGTGGGGCGATGGAACATATATTACTGATGATTACTGAATTATCCCAGGAACAGTGGCAAAAATTACGTCCTGCGTTGGAAACTACTGGCTTGATTCAGCCAGAAATTATGCCTGGTTTTGCTGTACCTTATCTCAAGTTTCACCCTACTTTAGCCCCTGCCTTGTGGTCGCGTCTTTCCTCTGAAAAACAAGCTCAACTGCTTGCCCGCCATCGGCAGATATATGCTGGGCTATCTGAGCATTTGTATATAAAAGATACACCAAATCCTTCTGAAACCCGTGTCCTTGCCCAGGCGGAATTGCGAAATTTGTTGTTTGCTGTTGACGGTGCTTTGGATGTCGGTGAAGAACAGGTAGTGGATTTTGTTGACTGCTTAAGCAGATTTCTGTGTATCTTTGGACTTATACGGGATGAGGCTAAATTAGTCCAACGGGTTGAACAAGCGTTTGGGGAAGTTGGTTCTAATACATGGTATCTCACCCGTATCCATAAAGGTGATCGATTACGTCGTGCAGGTTGCTATCCTGAAGCCGTACAGGTGTTTAATGAGATTCTGGTTGGATTGGGTGATCAACCCAGTTATGAGCGCTGTGTTACTTTGGGTTGCTTAGGGCAATGCTTACAGGCACAAGGTCAAGAAAAACAGGCAGTAGCACTCTACCATCAAGCGTTGGAAGTGGCACAGCAGTTAGAAGTGTCTGACAGTGTGAAGCGACAGATGTCAACCTGGCAAACTCAATTGGCAGAACTGCTGACAGATACAGGTGAGTATGATCAGGCACGAACAGCTTCTGAACAAGCTCTTGCCTTGAAAAAGGAGATTGGTGATACCAGAGGAGAAGCTGCTATAGAACTTAACCTCGGCTATCTAGCCTTCCGGCGAGGCAACTTATTAGAAGCCGAGCAACTATTGCGTCAATCGCTAATTACATTCCGGGAACTGAAGGAACCGAACACGGAGGCATTGGCTTGGCATCGACTGGGTATGGTTTATGCACAAGACAAACAGTGGGATGCAGCAGAGCAAGCATACCGAGAAGCAGGACAGATTAGGGAATCTCTAGGTAATCTGGCATATGCAGGACAAACTTGGCATCAATTAGCTGTAGTCAAGAAAGATGCTGGCAACCTAGAAGAGGCAGAAGCTTGGTATCGCAAGACTATTGAAGTTGCAAAATCTGCCGGAGATTGGTTTTTAGCATCGAAGTCTCTCAGCACCCTCGCTAACCTACTGCGAAACCAACCCAACCGCTTGCAAGAAGCGCGGCTATTGGCAGAAGAAGCATTAGCTATCAAGCAAAAGTTAGACCCGGCTGCGACTGAGATTTGGAATACCTATGAAATCTTGGCAGATATTACCTACCAACAGGACGACACTGCCCAAGCTATAGAATATCGTCGCTTGTCACGGCACGCAAGAGCAGCATTTCCAGGAACGTGGTTTCAGTTAGGGAAATTGAGACAGCGTATTACAGAAGTGGTTGATGCCGTAAATAATGCAGAAGTTAGGGAACATCTAGAACCTACACTGGAAGAATGGACACAAGCTGGCTGGGGTCGTCTTGTCGCTGCTATCCGTGAGATATTAAAGGGTGAACGAGATGAGGATGTGCTGTGTGAGTCGTTGGATATGTACGATTCTATGATTATCTACGCTATCCTAAGCGGTATTGCTGACCCAGAAACGCTGAAGCCGTTGTTATAATTGTCGCGCGATATTCGCACTCTCCTGCTCGACTCTGTTTTTGCTACGATTTAAGACTATGCGCCTTGTTTGTTGCTGAAAATACAGATGGAATCAGTAATATCAGAACATATAGAAATGACTCCCGGTGTATGTGGCGGTAAACCACGCATTGCTGGACATCGGATCAAAGTGCAGGATGTGGTGATCTGGCATGAACAAATGGGACTTTCACTGGATGAGATCATCTCACACTATCCAACCATCACCTTAGCTGATGTGTACGCTGCCTTGGCATATTATCACGATCATCGAGAAGAAATTAGACAGCAAATTCGAGAGGATAAAGCTTTTGCCCAACAATTACAGGCAAAAACATCTTCTTTAGTTCAGCAGAAATTAAGGAATCGAAATGGCGTAAACAATTCGGTTCCACTTGGATAAAAATATCAGCCATGCAATCGCTTTGTGACATTAGGGTTGAGAATATAGAGCAGTCCAAGCAAATTGAGCGGATTCCCATTGTTAATACTAAATCCGGGTTAGCTACCCCCGTTATCACCAAGTCCGCGCAGGCGGACTTTGTTTGTGTAGCAGCGATTTCAATCGCCGCCTCAAAAAGGGGTAATACAATCGCCGCCTCAAAAACGGATAATACAATCGCCTCTTCAAAAGGGGTAATAAAGACAGATTTGGTATAATTTTGCTAGGCGGGTCGCCCCTACACATACTGATCACCTGCTGATTCGTTACCAAAACAGCAACCTGTGGAACACCTTTAACCCAAATCGGTCATCCTTAAACAGAACATGGGTCATGGAGGTATAATAATGAATCAACAGATACTCCGTCGCACTGGGATTATCGCCGCAGGTATCATTTTTGCCGGATTGCTAGCCGGATTAATCAGCCAAAAAATCAATGCCCAAAACTCCCCAAACCCTCAAAAGCCAGAGTTAACAGAACAGCAACCAAACCTATCTGTGGATACCCAAATCGTTGAAGCCAATACCAAATTTGGCTTTAAGTTATTTTCTGAGATTCTTCAGGAAAATAGCAATAAGAACGTTTTTATCTCTCCAACCAGCGTCGCGATCGCGCTAGCCATGACGTACAATGGTGCAAGCGGTGAAACCCAAGCGGCTATGGCAAACGCGCTAGAACTTCAAGGGATGAGTCTGTCAGAGGTTAACCAGGCAAATGAAGCCTTAAAAACTACCTTAGAAAACGCCGACTCGGATATTCAGCTTTCCATCGCCAACTCGCTTTGGGCAAAACAAGACATTTCATTTAAACCTGAATTCCTGCGACGTAATCAGGAATTTTATGATGCTCAAGTAACCGATATAGACTTTGCTAACCCTGAAGCTAAACGCATCATCAATAACTGGGTCAAGGAAAATACTAACGGCAAAATACCGCAAATTATTAGCGAAATCCAACCCGATGATATTCTATTTTTAATCAATGCTATCTATTTTAAAGGCAATTGGGCGGATAAATTTGATAAAGAACAAACGGTAGAGCGTCCCTTTTATTTAGCCGATGGAACTCAGAAACAACACCCGATGATGTCTCAATTGGGAGAGTATCAATATTATGAAGATGACAGCGTACAAGCCATCAGCTTACCTTACGGTAAAGGACGCCTAAGTTTCTATATCTTCCTCCCCCGTGAAACTGTAAGTCTAGATACCTTTGAGCAGCAACTCACTCCAGAAAAATGGCAACAATGGATGAATCGGTTCGGTAAACGGGATGGCTCAATCGTACTACCGCGCTTTAAATTGGAGTACGAAATTAAACTCAACGAAGCCCTAAAAGCCTTAGGTATGGACGTTGCTTTTGATAATCGGGCTGATTTTTCTAATATGACAGAGGCAGATGTCTTAATTAATCAAGTCAAGCATAAAACCTTTGTCGAAGTCAATGAAGAAGGCACAGAAGCGGCAGCAGCGACTTCTGTTGGCATGGTTCTCACCTCTGCGGCTATTCCCCAAACCCCCTTCGAGATGGTGGTTGATCGTCCCTTTTTCTGTGCGATTCGCGATAATCAAACGGGAACAATTTTATTCATGGGTTCCATTCGAGAACCCAAGTAGAAATTAGAACTATCAAGTAATAATGTAGCTTACTGAGTAAATAAACCTTTGAACCCGTTAAAACTGGTTGAAGCTTTAAGCCAGAACTTTAGTTCTAGGCTCAAGGCTCATTTTATTCAGATTAGAGTTGTTATTTTTGGATAAATTAGAATAGGGAAATACTCCAAAGCGTGATCAGGACGAGGAAATAACAATGGGAACAGCAACTCTTATCCCAGACAAGTTCTCACTGGACGACTTTATGGTCAATCCACCTGAGAAAATGGAGTGGGTGAATGGTCAACTGGTGGAAAAAAACGGTATGACACTCAGACATGGCAAAATTCAATTGAGGCTAGGTCGCTACTGGGACGATTACAAAAAGTCCAGTGGTCAAGGTGGAGAGGTTTATACTGACGTGCCTTGTCGCACCAATAAACAGGGACGTTCTCCTGATGTGGCATATTTGACCCCGGAACTGGTAGCGCAGTTTGGCAATGTAGCTACATTGCCTCAGAGTTTTCCCTTATGTGCTGAGATTGTTTCGCCAACGGATATAGCTGAGACGGTGTTGCTCAAAGCCCAGGAGTATTTAGAATCGGGGGGTGAAGAAGTTTGGCTGGTGTTTCCGGAGAGTCGCTGGGTGATGGTGATGACGGAAAATCAGGGGTTGATGTTTACATCGGGTCAACAGGTGAGTACACAGAAAGCCTTACAGGGTTTTATTGTGTCTGTGGATGAATTGTTGGCGTAAGCTGCATCCTTTCCCATCCCCTCATGTTTCTCTATACACTATAGAAGTAGGCAGTTTGCCAGCGTCACTCGTATCCTAGAAAAGAGTTCTTGCGTACTTAAAGGAGCATCAGTTATTATGGCGGACTTGGGAAATCTGTTTCAAAAAGCGTTTTATCTTGGCGTTGGTTTAGCCTCTTATGCGAGTGAGAAAGCTGGGGGAACAATCGGGGAACTGCGAACTCAAGCTCAAAAGCTGGCGGATGAACTGGTTGCTCGTGGTGAAATGACCACTGAAGAAGCTCGCAAGATGGTTGATGATATGGTGCAACAAGCTCAACAGCAGCAGCAATCGGCTCAACCTCCGCAACCCGACAAGACGGGAACTGAACCCCGCCGGATTGAAATTATTTCTGACGACGAGGAGCAAGCCTCTAGCGAAGAGCAGAATATTGACGCTATGCGCCAACAGGTTCAGGCGATGCAAGAGGAACTGCGTCGGCTCAAGCGTGAATAATAGAGCCATGTAGAGACATCAGACGTGCTTTTGAAGCGTCTGGAAGCATTGACATTCCCCAGTATTCAGGCTTTCGACTTAGGTCGGTTGGTGGAAATAAACCCAACACTATTAAGTTCTGTAAATATACCTCAAACCCCGACCAATGACCAATGACCAATGACCAATGACGATTCTCGCCATTCAGGTTAATATTTCCCACTGACTGAATCTCTCAAAATTGGCTATTGTTGTACTATTCTAAACAAACACCTCCCTTAGCCATGACCTGACCTCTAGCTAAGCGAGGATTTGCCAAACGAGGAGAAGTTTTTACTATCCGTTCCCTTATGGATGAGTGGTCTAAAAGTTTTTTGGAATCCCTGGAATCATTGGTAGATGTAGTCGATGAGGTTGTCGTGGAAGTCGCGGACATCATCGAAGACTTTGCTCAAGAGTGGCAAAATACCATTGGTGCCGAAATAGATAAGTGCTTAGAGGATATCTTTGAACCCATTATTGAGATTTATTTAGAGTATGACGAGATAGATATGACGACGGATTCGGACATGGGCTTTACCTATCCCGGAGATCCCACGCCGGAACGACATCCTGCTTGTATCGGTTGTCGTCATTACCATGGTCAAGTCTACGGGGGTAATTTATTAGTCTGTGGAATGCATCCCTATGGTTGGGATGGTGAAAATTGCCCAGACTGGGAATCGAATCCTTCCATCCATGATGACTTTAACCCATTTTAGGATTCTAAGGATTCTAAGCTGCACTAGGTCGTGGTAAGGGAATTGCGGCTTAATAATGTACCAATCAAGCTTGGCTGAGTTAATGAATTCAGCTTTTTTTACTGGGACTTTATTTTTACGCAGCTCCCTAAATGGCATAAGACATAAGATCAATAATTGAACAGGCTATGACTTATCCCCCAACTCAGAACACTGCTGTCTCAGATGTACCGACGATGAAATATGGTGAACGTGCCATTGCTGAAGGACAGCTGATCACGTTCCCTAACCCTCGAATTGGGCGTCGTTACCACATCGATATCACGTTGCCAGAGTTTACCTGTAAATGCCCATTTTCTGGCTATCCTGACTTTGCCACCATCCATATCCGCTACATTCCCAATGAGCGGGTGGTAGAACTCAAAGCGATTAAACTTTATATCAATAGTTTCCGCGATCGCTATATTTCTCACGAAGAATCCGTTAATCAGATTTTGGATGACTTTGTAGAAGCCTGTGATCCTTTAGAGGTAACGATAAAAGGCGATTTTGCCCCACGAGGGAATGTACACACCGTCATCGAAGTCCAACACCAGAAAGAGGAGAAGCAGAAGAAGCAGAAAAAGCAAAAGAAGGGAAAGAAATAGCTCCAGATCTATATTATCGAGATATATAAATTCCAGCGTCGTTTTTCAATTCCATGGTTTCTGCTGGCAATCCTGGCGACTCCAGATGCAAGGGGTTTATCATCTTCGGTGTCAGGGTTGACGCTAAAACTTGGGCGGTAACTTGAGCAACATCCTGTTGAACACAATAGATGAGTCGTTCGCGCAGATCAGGCATAACCGCTAATGCTCTTGTCCAATCGGGAATCTGAGCGCCTACTGGATCATTAAAATACTGTTCACCTGCGTGCGAAATAACCTGTTCAAAACATTCGATCGCGATTTCTTCTTGGTGGCGATCATAGGACAAATCATTGAAGCGAGCATCGATAAAATACTTACGAGTGAAGCTTTGAGCTTCCCGGCGGAATTTGACGCGCAGCGCATGGATATGCTCCCTGGTAATCACCACCTGTTCCGTTTCGGTTAGGGTTCGCAGGATGGAACGGAAAATATCGCGACACATTTTTTGCAACCCCGAATTCACATCTTCACCCAAAGGTTGATGTTTGTGGTCAAAAATACCTAAATCGACTTGAGCAATGCGTTTGCATGGCATACTGCGATAGACTTCGGCAAGTAAGCCAATTTCTAAACCCCAATTTGCCGGAATGCGGGTGTGTAAGGCTAAATCGCTAGTCAGGGCAAATTCACCGGCTAGGGGGTAACGATAAGCACTCAGGTAGCGTAAGTAGTTCTTTTCGCCGAACACCTCCTTTAACACATTGAGTAACGGCGCAATAAACAAACGCACCACTCGCCCATGAAAACGCTGGGGATAATTGCTTAAACGGGTATAGTAGGCTTTATTAAAGTCAATGCCGAATTCCTTATCTAGCAGGGGATACAGCAGTTTGAGTGGATAGGAGCAGTCATAGGTAATAATATCAGCATCATGGAGTGCGATCGCATTAGCACTCAAAGACGCGACGCCTAAGCCTAACCAAACCGCTAACCCCTTTCCCTTAAACTTCAGTAAATCCAGCCCCCTCTCCCGCACATCGGCTAAAAGCTGAGTAACTCGTGGACCATTTTCCCAAATAATTAGGGTTTTTTGCGGTAGGGTTTGAAAAAATTGTAAGGTTTTGGCATAATCAGTCACCGTTGGTGCATTCACACAAACGATAACCGTCTTGACAAACTCGCAAGCAGCCAGATGATCGCGAATTTTAGTTAACGCGGGTCTTTTGAATTCCTCGTAGAGCGCTGGAATTAAAACCGCCGTGGGAGATTCTTCACTTAAGCGGGTCAATCGGGTTACAAGAGCATCCAGATTACAGCCAAAGTCATGAATCGTTGTGATCAATTCTTGCTTATAGTCCATTAGACTGATGACACCTCTGCACAACCGTTTGATTATTTAATTAATTTAAGAATTATGCTGTGATAATCTATACAAACTGGGAACAGGGAACAGGGTTCGTAGGTTCGTAGTAGGCACTTTAGTGCCATAAACCTGAGGGGGTGACAAGGGACTTGAAGGTACTACTGGGTATCGGGTGTCGGGTGTCGGGTGTCGGGTGTCGGGAAAAATTGAACTTTACTCAGTCTGATATCCTGCCGACGAACTATTTCCCAAATGATCTGTGTTGGAACGTTATGTCGCCGTCAAGCCAACTGGTCAACTCTTTTGAGTCACGCATCAAGCCGCTGCTGGAAGTCATCTATCCAGAGGCAGATATCGAGCAACTAGCGAATCGCTTATTGCAGTTGCTGCGTCCCCACTATTGCGATTCAGTAGCGAAAAATCCCGATAAGTGGAATGAACAGAAGATAGTACTGATTACCTATGGCGACAGTATCTATCGTCAGGGTGATCAAAAACCCTTGATTACGCTGAAACAGTTTCTCAATCACTATCTTCAGGACACAATAACTGGCGTTCATATTTTACCCGTTTGTCCCTACAGTTCCGATGATGGATTTGCCATCATTGATTATCTCAAGGTTAATCCAGAATTAGGTTCCTGGGAAGATATCAAATCCATTGCCCAAACCTTTGATTTAATGCTGGATTTAGTCCTCAATCATGTTTCTAGTCAAAGTGCCTGGTTTGAACAGTTTAAACAGGGGATAAAGCCGGGGTGTAATTATTTCATTGAAGTTGACCCAACGACTGATTTATCCCAAGTGGTGCGTCCCCGGAGTAGCCCTTTATTAGTCAAAGTGGATACCGTAAACGGCGATAAACACGTCTGGGCGACGTTTAGTAATGACCAAATTGATGTCAATTTTGCCAATCCAGATCTGTTGGTAGAGTATGTCAAAATTCTGTTATTTTATGTTGTCAATATTGGTGCTAAATATATCCGACTGGATGCCGTGGGATATTTGTGGAAACACATCGGGTCATCCTGTATTCATTTACCCGAAACTCATGCCCTGATCCGGCTACTGCGAGAACTATTACAACTCGTTGATCCAGCGGTGGTAATTATTACAGAAACCAATGTACCAAACCGAGAAAACTTGAGTTATTTTGGCAACGGAAATGAAGCGCATATTATTTACAATTTTAGTCTACCGCCGCTGTTGCTGAATGCTTTACTTCAGGGAAAATCCGATCATCTAAAAACCTGGATGATGAGTATGCCACCTGCACCGATGGGTTGTGCCTATTTGAATTTTACCGCATCTCATGATGGCATCGGTTTGCGTCCGGCAGAGGGATTGTTATCGGATGACGAATATGAGACGTTACTTCAATGTGTTACTCAATTTGGCGGAGAAATTAGCTATCGCCGTCAACCCGATGGGACGGAAACTCCTTATGAAATTAATATTGCTTTATTTGATGCCCTGAAAGGAACCGTAAAGGGAGAAGATCAATGGCAAATTCAGCGTTTTATCTGCTCACAAACCATTATGATGTCCTTAGAAGGAATTCCCGCATTTTACCTTCACAGTTTGCTAGGGACGGGTAGCGATCGCACAGGCATGCAGCAGACGGGTAGAAAACGCTCAATTAACCGCCATCGTTGGGATATAGCGGAACTGGAGAGGGAGTTAGAACAGGTAAACTCACCCCACGCGATCGTGTTTCGCGAATTGTCTCGATTGATTCAAATTCGTC
This sequence comes from Coleofasciculus sp. F4-SAH-05, assembly GCF_040222985.1. Taxonomy (NCBI): domain Bacteria; kingdom Bacillati; phylum Cyanobacteriota; class Cyanophyceae; order Coleofasciculales; family Coleofasciculaceae; genus Coleofasciculus; species Coleofasciculus sp. F4-SAH-05. The sequence goes on along the minus strand of NZ_JAVKBY010000145.1, from coordinate 16,783 downwards.
GCCGTCAGCAGGCATTTCATCCCAATGCAACGCAATATACACTACATCCCTCAAATCAGGCACTGTTGGTATTTTGGCGACAGAGTATGAAGCGAGATCAGAGTATTTTCTCGATCCATAATTTGAGCGATAAGCCCCAAACATTACCGTTATTGGAATTAAATTTAATTGCCACGGATGAGTGGTGTGACTTGATTAGTGGAAAAATTATTCCCGATATCCATGATACGTTTACGCTACAGCCTTACCAATCAGCGTGGATTACCAATACGTTTTGTCGCAACAGTTATTTTAGTAAGGGAAGCAGATAAATTAGGAGTGTAGGGGCGGGTTTTACAGATAACTTTTGCGACTTTCCCTAAACTTGACTAAACCCGCACTTCAAGGAGAAAAAATTAAATTATTGGCACCCACACTCCCTATTTTGGCATATAGAGTCGAGATTTAAATTTCATCCCGACGATAGATATAATTGTGTCGGCAAATAGATAATATTTGTACATTACCTAAAAGAAGAGTTGAGGGCAAAGTATTGTTATGTCTCAAACACGTAAACGTAATGAAAGTACATGGATAGATTCAAGATCCTGATCATACAGGCAAAAGTAATGATGCTGACGATATTGTCAGGCGTATTGGTTACGGAATTAGTGGTTTGATTTATGCAAGTTTAGCCTTTAGTGCGATTCAAATCATTGTGAGTGCGACTCAGAGTGCTAGCGATGGAAGTAAAAAGCAAACGTGGACAGCCCGCCTGCTTGCCCAACCCTTTGGTCAGTGGTTAGTGGGTATAATTGGGGCAATTATTATTGGTTATGGCTTTTACCAATTTTATAAAGCTTACAAAGCTAAATTCCGCAAAAAGCTGAAGTTGTACGAGATGAGTGATACTGAGGAAACTTGGGCAACTCGTGCGGGACGATTGGGTTTAGCGGCGCGTGGTGTAGTCTTTGTGATGATTGGTTTCTTTGCGATTCAGGCAGGTCGTCAGTATGATTCGAGTGAAGTCAGAGGACTCGATGGGGCGTTAGAAACACTGACTCGACAACCTTATGGAGCTTGGTTATTGGGAATTGTTGCCATTGGTTTAATTGCCTACGGAATTCACATGTTTGTCCAGGCAGAATATCGGCGGATTCGGGCGTAAACTCAATAGTGTTTTAGAGTTAAAATTGTCGAATTCATCGATAAAAACATTTTCAGGTAAGATATTTGCTAAGTAGGTTGGTGGAAATAAACTCAACCCTATTTAGTTATGTTAACAAGCCTCAAACCCTGACAAATGACAAATGACAAATGACAAATGACAAATGACAAATGACGATGCCCACCGTTAACTTTAATTGTCCCCACCCACTTATCTGTTATTGCTTGTTTTTTTAGAGAAGAATTGTCATGTACTTGATTGTCTTAGGCGCAGGACCGGAGGGGGCTAGCTTAATTGACTTAGCCCTTAAAGATGGTCATGAGGTTGCCCTGATTGAAGAAGATGTAGAACGAGCCAGAAAGGTTCTCAAAAGCCACGATATTAATGTATTTCAAGGGGATATTGCCAAGGGTAATCTCCTGGAAGAAGCCAGCGCTGATCGGGCTGATGCCCTGATCGCCGCAACCAGTGATGATTCAGCTAATCTGATGGCTATGTTTCTGGGCAAAGAGTACGAAATTAAGACGCTGATTAGCATGGTCAATCAATCCAATCATCAGTCTCTTTTTGAACGTTTGGGAGTACAGGTTCTCACTAATCCAGAAATGATTATTGCCAAGTCTCTCTATGGGATGATGGAAGATTCTGACAATGAATACAAGTTAAACCATGGGGAACTTTCAGACTGATCCGTTAGACCGATAGGGTAAAAAATTCCAATTAGCCCCACTCCGCAACTCAAACCTTGGTCGGGGCGGGTTTAGTCAAATTTGGGTGAGGTAAGAAACGATAATAGTGAAACCAGCCCCTACACAAAATCATACCCTTGAGCCTAGGGTTTGGTCAAAACTTAAACCTATTTTCAAATTATCGTGAATCGACATATTAAAACAATCCTACGTGACCTAGGTTTATTTCTGTATGTTCCAGGCGCCATGGCATTAGTGTCTATACCTATCACCATTTTGTTGGGTGAATATTATGCAATATTGCCCTTCTTCGGGACAGCATTAGCGTCATTAGCGGCAGGACAAGGACTTTATCGTCTGTTTCGCCATGCAGAAGCCTCACGCCTACCTCATGCGTTGGTGGCTGTTGCCCTCAGTTGGGGTCTAATTCCCTTTTTTGGTGCGATCCCATTGGTCTTAATTGCGTCTCATTTAGCCAATGTTACTCTTCCTTCCATGACTATGCTTAATTTTCAGGAACCCTGGAATGCTTTATTTGAAGCGTTTTCTGGGTTTACGAGTACAGGACTAAGCATGGCGCTGCGATCGAGTGATTTGCCACGTAGTATCCAGTGGTGGCGTTCCTTTATGGAATGGATTGGCGGCGTGGGTGTGATTGTGTTGATGGTTTCAGTCTTAGAACCCAGTACTGATGCTTATCAACTTTACTATGCTGAAGGACGCCAGAAGCGAATTGGTTTAACGATTACAGAAACAGTACGTCAAATTTGGTGGATTTATCTTCTATACACGGTGGTAAGTGTCGTCTGGTTGCGCTTAGTCGGAATGCCATGGTGGGATGCGCTGAATCATGGCATGACCGGAATTTCTACGGGGATTTGCTATAACTGATAATAGTATTGGTTCCTATAGTCCCCAAATCCAGTTAGCCGTCATCCCGATTATGATTGCGGGGGCGATTAGTTTTCCCATTCACTATCAATTGCTTCGCCAGCGAAAGCTATCAGCATTATGGCAAGATACTCAACATCGGGCGCTGTGGATATTGCTAGCTGGGGGTGTCGTGATCCTGGTTCTCGAAGACTATTGGTTTAGAGGTCAAATTCGGTGGATTGATAGTATATTCCAGTGGGCTTCAGCCTTCGGAACTTGTGGTTTTAGTACGACAAACTTGCGATTGTGGAGTCCCACAACTAAACTCTTATTAACCTTTGGCATGATTTGCGGTGGGGCTTCCGGTTCTACAGTGGGTGGGTTGAAACTGACTCGTGTCGTATCCCTGTTCAAAGGGATTATGTGGCGCTTTCAACGCATTATCCTAAAACCCCATCAGATGATGCGCTATAAATTAGATGGCAAAGTCATTACGGAAAATGAAGCGAATCGCCGGATTGAGTCGGCGGCTGTTCTGGCAATACTTTGGGTAAGTTCAATTGCCCTTGGTGTTGTAGTTTTACTCCATATCGTCACACCTCAATATAATTTAAGTGACATTATCTTTGAAGCCGCCTCTGCCCTGGGAAGTGTCGGTTTGTCTACAGGCATTACCCATCCTAATTTGCCGTGGCTAGGTAAGTTGACGTTGATTTTATTCATGTGGATGGGACGCTTGGAGATTATTCCCGTACTGCTTTTGCTATCTTGGCCCCTAGGTGGCGTCGGCAAGATGATTGGCAGGAAAATCCGTCGGATGTGAGGGCAGGGAACAGGGAACAGGGAACAGGGAATGAGAAACAGTAGTGCTAACGTCTCTCTAGCTATTTTATTTGGTTTTTTATCTATCAAGGCTGGAGTAATAAGCTGTAACGCATTTAATTTGATAAGGCAATCTAAGCTATCAAAGGGTTTCAGGAGCTAAATTATTGGATTTAGCTGCATAGCAGCTTAGTAGAGGCAATTCATGAATTGCCCCTACTTGGTATAAAAAAATACACAGATTAGTCAATTTTTTTTCTTGACTTTTTCTTTTACATTTTCCACCGAATGGCGCACTTGAGCTTCGGTTTGTTTAGCTTTACCTTCTGCCTTATCTTCTGGATCGCCCGTAATTTCTCCCAGAGCTTCCTGGGCTTTCCCTTCAATATTCTTAGCTGTGGCTTTCATTCGATCTTCATTACTCATGGTGATATATTTATCAACTTCTACACTATAAATTATATCGAATCCGGTATACTTATGCTTCTAGCTGAAGACGTACACCTTTAGAAATAGGTATTATTATAGATAGCAATAGTTTAGGCTAGCTATTACAATAATATAAACTTAACCTTAACTAACGGCATTATTTTTCTACCTCGCCCTAGCCCAATCAAAACTATTGAGGCAGTATATTAATAGTCATGACTCGTTCAGCGTGCCTAATTTTTAATCCTGTTGCGGGTCAAAATGACCCCGACAAAGATTTAAAGAAAATCGTTAATATTTTGGAGCCAGAAATTGAACTCGATGTTCAATGCACCACGCCAGAAAAGGATGCGGCTCAACTGACGAAAACTGCCGTTGAGCGAGGTGTTCAGACTATCATTGCGTCTGGAGGAGACGGGACGCTCTCGGCGGCGGCTGGCGCACTGGTGGAAACAGGTATTCCTTTGGGTATTATTCCCCGGGGAACGGCTAACGCTATTGCCTCAGCTTTGGGAATTCATGACACGATTAAAGCAGCGTGTCAAACGATTTTAGACGGGAAAACTGGTTCTTCAGTACTTATTATGCTAAATTGTTAGTTGAAATATTCAAAACCTTTATATAACAAAAGGTTTGGGAGTTATCTGGATGTTTTTATCAATTCTGAATAGCTTAAGCGCTACAATTATTATGGGGCTTGGTTTTTGATTGTTTAAACTGATAGTTTAGCATAGTAACTCCGGAATAACCGTTAAAGTGACCACAAAACCTGCCCAGAAAATTGCCTTGGATGGAGAAGTTATTGGTGAAACTCCAATTAATGTGGACTGTATTCCTGGAGGTTTAACGGTCTTTATGCCGATGCAGCCAAACTAAAAAAGAGACGTGCCACGGCACGTCTCTACAAAGGGGCGGTATTAAGCGTATTTTTCTTCATGTTTGACAATAACCCAAACCGCGTGAATGGAACCCGGAAGCAAACCCAGTAAAGTTAACAAAATGTTAATTAAAAAGGCTGAACTAATTCCTGTGGTCAGAAAAACGCCCACAGGTGGGAGCAGGATTCCCAAAACTATTCGGAGTAATTTCATAAGGATTAATAAATTCAGTTTGTCGGTTACTCTATAGAGCTTAACGGCTAAACTAGGCTATTAACCTCCATCTGGAGAATGATTTTGTCGTAATTGTGGCGTAGGTAAGGTGAATCAACTCCTTGGTGTTACTTTGGTAGGTTGGGTTAAACGACGTGAAACCCCTCAGGCTAAAGGCAGCTTGTGTTGGGTCTCGTTCCTCGACCCAACCTACCTCAATTTATATAGAAAGCTAATCTGACAGGCTGTAAAATCTATCTCTGTAGAGATGACGATCAGACCCATAGAGATGGATAGTAAGAGTAGTATCGTTTTTTCAGATATTTGAACATTACAAGTGAGGAAAAATTTATGAAGGCATTCTTTTTTACCTTGTTAGCTACAGCCTTGAGCTTATTGGTTGTTGATCTAATTGTTCCAGGTGTTGACCTAGCCACGTTTATAGCGGCTTTATTAGGGGCTGCATCCATTGGCGTGGTGAACTCATTTATCAAGCCAATTCTGTCTGTGTTATCTCTCCCATTGAATATCGTGACACTCGGATTATTTTCTTTGGTGGTCAATGGATTGTGTTTTTGGTTAGCTGCTGTAGCTGTACCTGGATTTGCCGTTCAGGGCTTACCCGCGTTTATTTTGGGTCCGATTGTCCTATCTCTGGTTAATACCTTCTTGAGTAACTACTTTGCTCAACGCGAACCTGAACTTGAGATGGAATAAGGACAACGTTGTATTGCTCGAAACCTGAATTTTAATTGAAGAGTCGCCAGAGTACCACTTTTAGAGGATGATGGTTAGTGCCATGTATCCTCAAGTACAGTTGTCACAAGAGTAGCTCATCCCCGGTTAAACTGAATCACTGACTTTCAAGTTATCACTTGCTTTGAGTATAAGTACGCAGATACTGATTCAAGTCAACAAGCGTGAAAACTAGGATTCGGTTAAGCGAACTAGACACAACGTCTTTTTTATCCTAAATTGGGGATGGGTATTTGCCCTAATTTATCAATAACGTATTTTAAATCGGTTTTGACGATAACCTGTGGAGGAAAGCTATGACAGTTTTAGAACGAGTACAGGAGATGTTTGATTACCTTTGGGGAGGCGTCAAGCGAATTTTTGGCGCTAACGATGATGAATATCCAGATACAGGTGTTCAACCCTTTGAAGGTGATCGCCCTAAGGAACGGCGATAAATTAGGTGTGATTTAGCCATCCTATTTAAGTTGGGAAATGCTAGATGCTCAGATCCCTTGCTCAGATCCCCGACTTCTTCAAGAAGTCGGGGATCTTGTCCTCATTCGGTTATCGGTGAGCTAGGGCGGGTTTTGTTGTTCCATTATCGGTGAGGAGGGCGGGTTTTGTTGTTCCGTTAATGGTGGGGAGGGCGGGTTTTGTTGTTCCGTTATCGGTAAATAGCGGAATTTAGTCCCTAAACCCGCCCCTACATACAATTGTGCCAAAGCCAGCCCCTACCGTGTCTAAAGGGAAACCAGACAATGGATTTAATTAATCCCTAACTTTTGTTACTCGACTGACGCTTTAGACAGCCTACCCAAAATTTCACTTTTTAATACATCCTGCTGTTGATTGCTTTGAACAATCACGGCGACTTGATTATTGAATATCTCCATATATCGGCGATCGCGTTCATTAAAACTTGTCTTGAAATAATCAGGAACATCAAGAGAATCAGCGGGATTATTCTCCGAAACAGTCCCCCGTTTGCGCTTGTTGAGTAACTGTGTCACCCCCAATAACTCCCCATCGCGACTTAAAACAGGCATACAGAGTAAACTATAGGTACGATATCCGGTTTCTAAATCCATTTGTTTGGCGTGTAATGCGCCATCATGATCATATAAATCATAGGGAATCATCATCAGTTTACCTGATGTTGCCACTTGACCCGCAAAACCCATACCAATTTCACAGCGAATTTCGCCAACACCGGGAAGTTCAGTCCATAAATCACCTCGTTGGCGATCAACTAGCCACAGGATACTGCGATCAGCATTGGTCAACGTTTGCGCTGCATCCATGACTTTTTGCAGAATTTCCTGAGAGGTCCAATTCCCTTGACTAATTGAACTAATTGCTAACCATAATGCATCGATCGCTTGGCGTCCCTGAATGATCCGCATTTCTCGATAAAAGGATTGTACGCCTTCCAGAATCGGCAGAATTGAAGGGACAGATTGAGCCAGGTGCTTTTCGTCGGCTTTGCGAAACCCTTTCGGGTCAATGCGTTCTGATAAGGGTGCGTTGCGATCGCTAGTAGGTTTGAGTTTATTAATTAATTCAATCAGTGCTACCACAGTCTGCTGCGAATTGACGATAGGATAGACTAAATGACTGTGAATCAGATAATCCTTAAATTGAGGAGTAGCTGTTTGAATTAACGTCGAGAGGCTGGGATTATTCTGACTAATTTGATGTCGCATTGGTTTAGAGCCAGAGGCTAACGCGCTTCCATCAGCAGTAAGCTGAACTTCTCTTAATTTACCCGTTTCATTATCAACAATTAATGACCAAAACGTTTGGTTTTCGCTATTCAAGACAAAAATTGTCGTCTGTTCAGTATCCAGCGTCTTGGTCACTGATTTGGCAATAAAATTTAGCATGTTATGCATCACTTCATCACTACGATTGCCCACGGCTTGATTTAGAATCACCAGGGTATTGTGAACCCCTTCTTTGGGTTGAATTTGGGTAAACTGCTTTAAAGTTTCATGAGTCTTGGCATATTGCAAAATCACACCCACTCGCTCATTAAACACTTGCATAGACTGGCAGTCATGCTCATCAAAACTGGCTTTAAATTGTTCAGGTGGTTGGGGCCAATCTTCTGGTTTATAAGCGGGAAAAGGTCTCGACTTGCGTTTATTAACCAATTGCGTCACGCCAATTAATTCACCATCGGCGTTAAAAACAGGCATACAGAGCAAGCTACAGGTGCGATAACCCGTGGTGCGGTCAAATTTGCGCGAATTCGTCGCATCGGGATGATCATACAGATCAAAAGGAATATTCAGAGGTTGACCCGTTTTCGCCACCTTACCTACAAATCCTACACCGACAGGGACTCGCATTTGGGTTAAGGAACCATCAGCTTGGGGAATTTTAGTCCACAAATCACGGCGATCGCGATCCAAAAGCCATAAGGTACTGCGGTCAGCATTCATCAGTTTCTTCGCTGCATCCATGACCCGTGGCAGGATTTCTTGAATGTCTAAACTACTTTTATCTAGAGAACGAGTGGCTTCGGCTAAAGCAGCGGTTGCTCGCAGTTTCTTTGTGGCACGATAACAGGATTGACAGCTTTCCAGGATTCGGCAAATTGCTGGAACAAATTCTGCTAATTGCTTTTGATCACGTTGACTAAAACCGTGGCGATTGATTAACCAATGTCCCTGATTATCGGAGTTTTTGGGTCGCTTTAATTTGTTGAGTAATTGAATGACAGCAATAACTTGCTGATTTTCATTGGTAATTGGCAACGCCAAGACATTATAGGTATAATAATTGTATTTTTCGTCATAGGCTTTAACCAATTCAGACCGCGCATCTTGGTAAACATTCGAGCGAATATTAATGGATTTTCGAGTTTTTGCCACTTGACCCGCAATTCCTTCCCCTAATCGTACCTGAATATCCAGAAATTCACTCCCTTCATTCTCAGCCACGACTGACCAAAGTTCCGTTTTCTCTTCATTGAGTAAAAAGATGGTCGCTCGATCAGCGCTGAGTAAATCACCAATGCGTAAGGTTACCTCTCGCAACACCTCATACAGCGCCTGCGCCGAATCTCTACCATCAGCAACACAAGCTAGTTGAGAGACTAACAGTTTTCGCTCCATTTCAGCTAGAGTTTTCTGAAATTGGGAATACTGAGGTTCAGGTTCTAAAGCGGCTAGATGTTTTTTTACCCAACTGGGGTTAAAAACTGACCGATAAATGCGATTGTGAACGTTTAAAATACTCCCTTGTTTGACTACTAATCCCGATAATCGTAGTTCCATTTGTTCAGGACTATCATCATCAATAATTTCTCCGTATCGATTTGGGGAATTGCCAAAGTCTGATATCCCATGAATGGCAGAGGAATGAGACGAATATAGGATTTTTTGGTAAAGTTTTAACAGGGAACGACTGCGTTGTTCATTTCGGAGTAAGCGATCGCGAATGGTGCGTAAATGTTCGGGTTCATCGTGGCTTTCCCAGTTTTCCAAAATGCGCGATCGCACCAGTTGCTCAACCCAGTGAGATTCTTGTCCGAGCGGCGGTGCATCCTCAGCTTCGACAATCAGCTTGCAGAGTTTCTGCGTCAGGAACGGTTGTCCCTGTGTCCAACTGAGTAACGCTTTCATCAGTTCCTGGGAATTGACGGATTTAACGGTTAACCCGGTGGTAATGGGTTCAGCTTCCTCTAAGCGAAAACCCGTTAATTCAATCGCTTCTCCACAGTTGAACGGAAGAGTATAGGCTTGGGAACGAATTAAATCCGTTGGCGACGCCACGCCTAAAATCGCAAAGGTGAGGCGGTTATATTCCGGTTGATCCGCGCGATTATTGTGACAAGCGCGAATTAAACCAAAAAAGTCATTCACGGAAAAAGGTAAACGTAGAACACTGTCTACTTCATCGACAAAGATAATTAATTTTTTTCCCAAAAGCGATTGATGTTTGAGAAGGACATCTTTAATAAATCGCACTAATCCCTGGGTACTGGATAGGGTTTCATAGTTGCTCCACCAGCTATCAAAGTCGCCAATTTTCTCCAGGAGATGAAAACTATCAGCTAGAGTATAGGTAATACTGCCATAAAATTCACTCGGCGTAATATCGGGACTAATAATTTCGGTTAAATCAATCGCAGCACAGGCAATTCCTTCCGACTGGAGTCGCGTCATGGTTTGGACTCGCAAGCTGGATTTGCCCATCTGTCGGGAATTCAGGACATAACAAAAGAGTCCCGCTTTTAAGGCTGTATAGAGAGCGCGATCGGCTTGTCGCCAGACATAGGTGGGAGCATCAGCTGGGAGACTCCCACCGACTTTATATTCATACATGGTTTAGGTTTACTGAATAAGTCTTGTTGTGGGGTAGGATGCAGGGGAAGCATGTTTCAGACGTGCCATGGCACTATGGCAAGCTGGGGGAGCAAACTTCGAGTATTCTTTGGTAAATCCTCGATAAATCCATAATAACTTTGTTGAAGCATGGTTTCCCAAGGGATTTGTTTGTGTAGGCATCCTGTATTCTAAACTTCCTCCTACCTTGTAATAGTTCGTCTCTGACATGACATAAATTATAGTTAAATTCCCTAGGCAATAAATGAGAAAGTGGCTCGTTTTATCGAACGGGGCGAACAAAGTTGAACGGCTATTGGCAAACCTCTAGTTTTTCTAAGGCTTGAGGATGGGTAACAAAGTAATAGTTGAGCCAATTGCAGCCTCGCAAGAGCATTTCATTTAATTCTTCAACCCGCCATATCCGTGCCGTACCATCATGGGATGCAGTGGCAAGGTACTTTCCGTCGGGACTAAAACTCACACTCGTTACGGCACTCCGATGCCCCTTAAATTCTGCTAGCGGGTTGCCCGATAAATCCCACAACCGGGCAGTACCATCTTCACCAGCCGTGGCAATGTATTCTCCATTCGGGCTAAAACTCACACTCCTTACCCAACCCTGATGCCCCTTAAATTCCGCAAGCAGGTTGCCAGATAAATCCCATAATCGGGCAGTACCATCATGACTAGCCGTGGCGATGTATTCTCCAGTGGGGCTAAAGCTGACATTCGTTATCCAGTCTTGATGCCCTTTAAATCCCGTTAGCGGGTTCCCCGATAAGTGCCAGAATCGAACTGTGCCATCCTCACCAGCCGTGGCGATATACGGCTCATTCGGGCTAAAACTGACATGCCATATTCTTTGCTGATGCCCTTTGATTTGATTCCGTTCTCGAATGTTGTCAAGAATTTGTTGTAGGGCGACAACGGGACTGGTGGTAAGTTCCTCTGGGAGGAGACGACTATCTTGCGCCTGCTTTTGCAAAGCTTGCCCTGCTTCCATGGCAAAAAGTAACCCTTCGATTTCGTCACCCCTACTTTCAAACCGTTGCAAAGCTTGAAAACTGACCCGTTCGAGTCGAGTACTTTCCATCGTCTGTTTTAGTTCTCTAATGACTAAGTTGACGACGATTCCTGCAACTCCTGCGCCAAATAACGAGACGAACAGGATGCCCAAGCCCATGCGAATCGTGCGTTGGGCTTTATGTGTCGCCTCAACCAATATCTGATTTGCCTGTTCGACTGCCTCCTTTTGCTTTCTCTCTAACTCCAAAGCCATTCGTTTATCCAATTCTTGGCTAGCCGCTAAAAAGTGATAATCGCGATTGCTTAAACTTTTATTAGTTGCCCACGCCAAGGCTTCTTGCAATGCCTGTCCCTGCAACAGCCGTGATTGATCTTGACAGTTCGATTCCTCCCAGGCAGTAATTCCCTGACTATAGGGTCGCAGATTGGCTAATTCTTTCTCCACCCAACGATGGTTAAAAATCCCGGCATAAATGGGATTATAAACCTTTAAATTTCCTTGCCGTTTCACCACCAACCCTGTCAGTCGTAATTCGACTTGTTCCGGACTCTCGTCTGTGGGGATTTGTCCCTGCTGTAAAATATGCTGATAGAGTCCCAGTAATCTACCTGCACGCTGTTCATTTGCCAGAATGCGATCGCGGATTGTTCTCAAATGCTCCGGTTCATCCCAGGCTTCCCAGTTTTCTATAATACACTGCTGCACTAACGGCTCAATCTCGTTAGCTGCCGATGACTTGTCGGGATAGAATTCCTGACCCATTGTATCCCATTCTTGAACAATGAGAGAACATAATTTTTGAGTCAGAAACGGTTGTCCTCCTGTCCAATCCAATACCTCAGCTAAAACGGCTTCAGCATTCTCTACGTAATTCTGCAATCCTTTGATTAACGCTGACTTAGCTTCGGCAAAAGTAAACCCGGTTAACTCAATGGCTTGACCAATATTAAATGGGGTGCGCTGTTTGTCGGCAATCAAATCCGATGGCGTAGCCACTCCCAACAAACAAAAGGTGAGACGTTGATAGTCGGGATTATCCACCCGTTGATTATAGCAAGCCCGGATAAAGGCAAAAAAGTCATCTTTGAACTTAATTTTCAGGATACTATCGATTTCATCAATAAAAATAACGATGGTTTCAGATAACTCAATTAGGAGGACATCATCAATAAATTCACTCAACCGTTGTACTGGAGATAACAGAGAGCGATCGCGCCACCAGTTGCTAAAGTTAATTTTCCTAGAAAGTCGAAACCCACGTAATAACTCAGACACCAATCCGCCATACCATTCTTCTGGCGTCACATGACTGCCAATGCGAGTCATATCAATCGCGGCACATTTAATCCCTTGGGCTTTTAGCTTCTTTGTCATCTGCACCCGCAAGCTGGATTTACCCATTTGCCGGGAGTTGAGAACGTAACAGAATTCCCCATTCATTAATCCCTGATACAATCGAGCATCAGCGTTTCGCACCACATAAGTCGGGTGCTGATACTCTAAACTTCCTCCTATTTTGTAATAATTGCTATCTGACATAGAGTCATTTTAGATTAGTGTAATCCCAGTAGAGACGCGCCATGGCGCGTCTCTACTATTTGGGTCGCTAGAATTCATAATTCATAATTCGCTGAAAATAGTGCCGATATAACTGACAACGAGGAATGACGCGATCGCGCTTTCGCTGAATCAGTCCCATACTGTATAATTGATACGCCTGCATGGTTTCGATTTGTACGGGTTCGGTGGCACTGACAACCTGTTTTAGGGCGGCGGCTAATTCCGCATTTTCTCTGAGCATTCCCCAATGTCGGCGCAAATGTGCTTCATAGATTCCTGCTTCGGTTGGCGCATCTTGCAATAATTTGCTGAGTGTCACATCCTGACGGGCTAAGTGATAAAGTCCCAATCGCACTAAATACGGATGTCCCCCTACCATCGCCATTAACTGTAGAACTTGCGTTTCATCCCAATCCAGTTGATAGCGTTGAGCTAAATCGGCGACTTGTTGCGAGGTAAACTCTGGCAATTCTATCGGTAATCCCACATTAAACGGCGATTGATTAATATCCAATAGTCCATAATCTTCCGTTGAATGCGCCACCACCAATCGCAATTCTTCCCAAATATCAACCGTCTTGGCTTCCTCATGCCAACTGCGTAAAATGGGAAAGAATCCTTGTGCAATATCTGGGGACTGAAACACTCGATCCGCTTCATCTAATGCCAAGACTAAAGGAGAATCCAGTTGTTCTAATAAATGCTCTTGGATGTAGGTTGTACAATTAACAATACTGCCCCGATCCTGATCCCAATACTCATCCAGTTGAGCATCCAGTTTGAGTTTAGAACTGATACAAACACACAACCAGCGTAAAAATCGATTCAGACTGCTAAAAACGTCTGCCTCAGCTTGTAGCAAATTTAACCGCACCGTGGCATAACCTTGCTGTTCTGCATAGTCCAGAATTCGATCCAGCAGCGACGTTTTACCCATTTGCCGAGGTGCTTTAATCCGAATCAGCGCCCCAGGTTGACGAATTGTCTGATAACAACGCTCCTCAATGGGAGGGCGTTCTATATAAAACTGAGAATTGAGTTTCACTGGATCATTCGGTAGTTCTAACCCATTTCCTAACGGTGGAGATGACCGATAAATTTGCCTAGACGTGCCATGAGACGTGCCATGGCACGTCTCTACATCATGCTTCGTCTTCCGTGATTGTACGCCTGTAGTTACAGAAGGCGGTGGTGATGCACTAGGGGCGACTTGTTTTGACTTTTCCGGGCGGCGACGTTCCCACTCTAGATTAAACCGTTGCATAATCGCATCTTTATCGTACCGCTCGTGCCAGAGTTTCAGGGTAAAGTGCCAATCATGTAATCCTTTCTTTCCCGGACGATTATCTTCTAGAATCTCGACAAAATCTGCCAGCCGTCTCAGCGCTTCCTTAATTTGTTCGCTATTTAATTTGCCTTCATAGGGATCTAAGGATGTCAATTCTTGGAGAAATCGCACTTTTGTCCTGACAACCAACTGGTTCTCACTTTGCCAGTTGACCTTTATCTGTAGATGTTCTGTATTCTCCCACTCGTCATTGGCGTAAGCCAGCAACGCTTCTAACAGGCGTTTTGCCCGTTTTTTCGCTTGAGGTCCATAGTTCGGTCTAGCCATCGACAAGTCCCACCCAGTAAAACGTTGGGGGATTCCCCTAAGTTGGGTAACTTCCCCTAACGATTTATCCCCCATTGTAGGGAACTTCTCGCCACCAGCACAGGTAGCAGAGTTGAGGGTAGTTCCCCCGTTGGTAGTAGGCACTTTAGTGCCTCAAGCACCCCAATAAGGGATAGTTTGTAGGTTGGGTAGAGCGTAAGCGTTACCCAACAGGCTAACCCGATTGGGTTGGGTTACTCTACCCTTCGGAAACACCAAAGGTGAACGAGAAGGCTCCGTCTAAGCTGTCATGCATTTAAATTGGGAATGGGTAGCGAGCAAGATGAATGGGTAGCGAGCAAGATGAATGGGTAGCGAGCAAGATGAATGGGTAGCGAGCAAGATGAATGGGTAGCGAGCAAGATGAATGGGTAGCGAGCAAGATGAATGGGTAGCGAGCAAGATGCTCGCACTACCTACAATGATTTCGCCATTATTGACATTAAGATTTAAATGCCGAACAGCCTACGTTCTCATAGCCCCACAAAGGTGACATGCTCTCGTTTAGTTATTTTGACCTCTGCTAGCGGCTATTCGGAAAAAATTGTCACAATAATTATCCAGGTTCTGGAAAAAAGCCAGTTCAGCTTGAGCGGCTTTTACTGTCCTCATTAGTCAGGAAACGTCTCGGTATTTAATATGGCTCTGTTATAGGCTGGTTCTGGCTTTGAGTAGTTTTAGACGGTGTGGATTCAGCTTTCTTTAACATGGGGTTCAATCCCATAGGAGTGAGGGGTTGACCCAGTTCAATCTATTTTGTTTTCTGTTGGCATTAAAGGAAATGAGATAAAACTTCTTTATTTTTTTCTAAACAAGTTCTAACTTAAGCTTGAAGTCTAAAGTTTGAGTGAACTATAGTAACGGTGGATTAATCAGAGGGTTAAGCGAAGTCAACCTATGTCTAGGATTACCGTCTCCGATTTACCTTTAGCTGGTTCTGACTTGTTTCAAGGTGCTGAAAGCTTTCTGAGTGATCTGACAGAAGATGACTTGTCTATTACGGCTGGATATCTATCCCCCTTAAGGGGAATCAGCATCGTTGATACGGTTCCACTCGGTGGCGAGGATGTTTTCTCTAAGTCTATTTCTTACCTTTGGTAAGGGATTGGTCGTTCCCTTGTTTAATTTAGAGCTTCATCGGTTATGACATTCCTGTTGAATTCTGATAATATTTTCGATTATTTAGTGGAGCATGGTTTCTGCCATCCCTCAGAGCTAGCTCTCAGTCAGGTTGAGCCAGTTGCTGCCAAAAACTTTAACTTATTGGTAAAATTTACTGACACTCATAAGCTTTTGGTTAAGCAGGAACGGCACAATCAGGACGGAAAAGCGGCTGGTGAGTTTTGGGGGGAGTGGCAGATGCAACTGTTTTTGCAACAATTTCCTGACGTTGAACACCTACGCCCATTTCTGCCAGACGTGCTGCATTTTGATCGGGATCATTCCATTCTTGTCTGCCGTTATCTGGATGATTACCGGGATTTAATGGAGTTCTATACGAAGGAAAATAGTTTTCCTACAGAAATTACGGTGGCAATGGGTAGGTTTCTGGGAACTCTCCATCGCGATACATTTAACTGTCAAGACTATCAGCATTTCTTTGCTCAACAGTCGGATACTCTTACAACTGAGCAAGTCCCTAAATTGATTCGGGGGTTGGAACGAATTGGACCCGAAGTTTTTGGTCAAGTACCTGCTGATGGGTTGAAGTTTTTTGCCCTTTATCAGCGGTATGATAGTTTGGGGTGTGCGATCGCGGAATTGGGCAGTGCTTTTTCTCCCTGTTGCCTGACGCACAATGACCTGAAGTTGAATAATATCCTGCTGCACAGGGATTGGGAGCAAACCGATGATAGCATTGTGCGTTTCATTGACTGGGAGCGCTCGACGTGGGGAGATCCAGCGTTTGATTTGGGAACATTGATTGCTAGCTATGTGCAAATTTGGCTGGGTAGTTTGGTGATCAGTAATTCACTCAGTCTCGAAGAGTCTCTGCGGTTAGCGGCGACACCTCTGGAACAGCTTCAGCCTTCTATTGCGGCTCTGACTCAAGCTTATTTTGACAGGTTTCCGGAAATATTAAACCATCGCCCTGATTTCTTGCGGCGGGTGGTGCAATTTGCGGGTTTGGCGTTGATTCAACAGATTCAGGCGATGATTCAGTATCAAAAGTCTTTTGGCAATATGGGGATTGCCATGCTTCAGGTGGCTAAGACGTTGTTATCTCGTCCGGAACAATCGATGGCGACGATTTTTGGTGCTGCGGCGGTTCAATTGAGTAGGGGCACGGCACTGCCCATTGGTGTCAACTTAACCAGAAGAAGCCCAGATTTCTTTTGAGCGAGCGGCATTGTCTCGATGCCGCTTGCGCTCAGTTTTGACTAAACCTAAGAGCTTGTAATGATCAACCAAATAACTC
>NZ_JAVKBY010000114.1:0-5095 GCF_040222985.1 Coleofasciculus sp. F4-SAH-05 | reverse complement strand
GGTGGTGGTAGCCTGTGGACTGGTTGACCCTTCGACTCCGCGGAAATTGAGCCTGTCGAAATTCAGGGTCAACACCGAGCGTAGCCGAGGTGTTGAGTGCCGTCACTGAAGCGAGTGAAGCAGGAAGTAAGCATCAAAGTTAGGTCTGACTAAGGTTGACCTGCTTTGAGTAGGTCTTTCATAACGGCATCACGGGTGGCGCGACCGATGATTTGGACAATCTCGGTGAGGCTGGAACGATAGCCGATGGTAAGGGCGTGTTCGCACCAAATCCAGTCGAAGCCTTCTTTTGCCATACCCAGGGCGATAATGATATCCACGCGATCGCGCTTATTTTTCTGGCTGGGGTCTTTCAGACTAGCCGTGACTTTATCTCGCTTGCTGGGATCGTCGTCTACGAGATCGGCAATCTTCAAGACTTTACCATCGGCGGTTTGTACGAGTTGAAACCCGGTTGCGGGGTCAGTCCCTTGCCATTCCCCCAATTCCTCGATGATGTGTTCGACTTCGCGGATTTTATCTTTGGTACTTTCGCGGGAGTTGACATTGGGAATGTGAATAATGGTCTTCTCCTGGGGATTGAGTACCTCCATGATTGCATCGGTGTAGCTTCCTGCATAGAAGTAGTAGCCGATATCCAGTTGTTTCAGGTATTGATAACCGTTGAGTTGTTCGTAATAGGTGTAGGTGACAGTATCAAATCTCGCCTCGTCGTCAGGATGTAGCACCGCTTCGGCATCCCCGCGAAAATATGAACCTGTCATGGCAACAATGTGGGTTTTGTCGCGGGTCATCAGTTGACGCATAATATCGCCTAATTTGTTGTCGGGGTTGGCGGAAATGTGGTGAAACTCATCGACTGCAATTAAGCGGTTATCCAGGGCTGCAACGCCGAATTTATCCACGGCAAAGCGAAAGGTGGCATGGGTACAGACCAGCACTTTGGCATCACTATCAAGGAATTTCCGAACTGCATCGACCTTCCCGCCGTCCGTCCCTGGTGCGTCGCAGAGGTTCCACTTGGGTTCAACTTGCCAATCTCCCCAGAAGCCAAACTGACTCAGGGGTTCATTATGAAAACTTGCCCCGATGGACTTTTCAGGGACAACGATAATGGCTTGTTGTAATCCCTGGTTTTCCAGCTTATCCAGGGCGATGAACATCAGGGCGCGACTTTTACCAGAGGCAGGGGGGGATTTAATCAACAGGTATTGTTCTCCCCGCTTTTGGTAAGCCCGTTCCTGCATCGGGCGCATCCCTAGTTCATTGAGGCGAGTGGAAGTACCAGCTTGGGCGTAGGTGACGGAAACGGCGGGAATGGTGTTAGGTTTGGTCATGGGCAAGGGAGAAATTTTTTGGCAGAGGATTTATGCTACATTTTTTGAATAGTTGTACACCGGAACGCGGATAAAATGGTCGGGTTCTGGGTGATCTAAAAGGGTCTGTTGTAAACGTTCTACGGTTGAGGGGGAGAAAAACTGTTCCCCTGTTTCTTCATTAACACGGGCAGGGACGTTTTCGATCACAATAATTTGACCATTCAGATTTAAGGTGTAGGTTACTTGTTTCTCAACATAAGCTGCTTGTGAGTTAGGCGTCATCGCTATTTAGTCTCCTTTGCGTAAAGTTGTTATTCCATTTTTGGGGGTTGGGTTCGTATAGTGTAATAATTTTGACCAGTGAACGGGTAGGATAACTGCACTGAATGTGAAGCGGACGTTTCATCGCTGTCAAACCTAAAATTAAACAACTAGGACCGTATTTATCTTCTGGGTAGTCCTCAATAATTTGACCATTGGCAATCACTTCTCTAATTTCTTGAACTCGAATTTTTCGTAAGATGGATTGATCGACAGCGTGTTTGGAAAATTCAAACCGTTCCTCAGCAAATTTCTGACGTATTTCTGTAAGTAGCGTAGCCATTGGGCGATATAGATTTCGATCAACTCCGCCGATTGCAGCATATCAAGCAGAAATTGGAGATTTCGTGGCATAAATCACCTGAGCAGAGGAGAGGATGGTATTACGACGTAAATAATTACGACTGGCTTCAACCCCTGGGCGAGTCACTAAATCCACATCCCGGTCAAAGATTGTCCTCAGTTCCCCTTCCATTTGGTCTAGGGTGCTGAATTTGGGGTGAGCGTCAGGGTGAAATTTCACCATAACGTCGATGTCGCTGTCTGGGCGAAAATCATCACGCAAAACAGAGCCAAATAGCGCAAATTCGATAACGTTCCATTTGCGACAGAATTCGGCAATGGTATCAATGGGTATTTTCACAAGAAAGGCTACTGATATTTTTGAACTAAATAATCGGTGTACTCTGCTTGCAGTTCTTCATCACTGGGGGTTTTTCTAGAACGTTTAGCGATACCTCGAAGTTTGGTGAGAGTACCGGGAGGAATGCTTGCGGTTTTTGAAGCCGTGCGTTGTTCGTCCATGCTTGCTGTCAGTTTATCAATCAGGATTGCTTTGTCAGCATCAGGGAGGGCAGTGGCTTCGGCAATGAGTTGGTCTAGGGTTAGCATTGGCTAGTTTAACGCGAAGAAACTGGTTTAATTTTATCATTTGCCCTGATTGAGATTGGGCTTGACTTGCTGTTGGAGGTGCGTAGGGGTAGCCTGCTGAATGCATTGCGTTTTTTGAACTAAATTAAAAACAGGACTGTACCCAATTCGCCCCTTCCTCATCCATGATTGCTACCCCAGACAATTATTACCTCTCTCCTGACGAATACCTCCAACTCGAAGCCACCAGCGACACCAAACACGAATATCGCAATGGTGAAGCCTATGCTATGGCGGGGACAACCGATGCTCATAATACTATTGCTATCAACCTTGTTACGCTGATTCGTAGCCATTTACGGGGGTCAGACTGTCGCGTCTATTTTGCCGATGTCAAAGCCAGACTTGAAGAGTGCAACTGTTACTACTATCCTGATTTGATGGTGACTTGTGACCCCCGCGACGCAGAAACTACTACCTATAAGCGTTATCCCAAACTAATCATTGAAGTCCTCTCTGACTCTACTGAAGCCTTTGACCGAGGGGATAAATTCATCGACTATCAAACCCTCGATAGTCTGCAAGAATATGTCTTGATTAGTACCAGACAGCAACGAGTAGACTGTTACCGTCGTACCGAGGAGGGGCTGTGGTTATTTCAATTCTATGCCCCCAGTCACAACACCTTTCACCTTACTAGCCTTGAGTTTGAAGCGGACTTTACATCCTTGTATGAGGATATTGCGTTCTGATTTCCCTCACCCTAAATCCCTCTCCCAAAACAGGAGAGGGACTTTGAACAGATTCTCCTTCTTGCTCCCCTTCTCCCAGATTGGGAGAAGGGGCTGGGGGATGAGGGCAAATACTACATCTAGGAAGATTTCGGCGCGGTCATTTTCGTATAAAGCTCAAACAGTTTCTCTAAGCGTTCGGTATCGTTTTTGAAGCGACGACCGATGTAGATGCGCTCTAGTACCTCGTCGTTGCGCTCATGGGCTTCTCGCACTAGGGGAAACTCTTTGTCCATGCGCTCTGGGTCGTACATATCCGCAATGGTGGCGGGGAAATACTGTTCCCGCGCCAGGAGGATGTCTTCGGCGCAACGGGTGAGGTCGGTTTTGTTTTGTTCGGTGAGGGTGGGGACGGGAAAGGTGTTCCAGCCCAGGGTGTTGGAGTAGCGATATCGGGTTTCAAGTTTACCGCAGACGGTGGCAATCCAGACGAGGTGAAGGCGACTACTAAGCAACGAAAAAGGAAAAGATTCGCAAGTCGGAATATCAAAATGTGGAGCGATGGTTAGGATATCTCCAGGAAATATGCCACACATAATGAAATCGCGCCCTTCTGACTGTAATTGCGGTACAAAAATCTTCTTCTCACTCTTATAGAACCGATCCTCTGCAAATTCCAAAGGGCGATCAGCCAGCTTCCTTGTAGCAGCCTTTGAGCTTTTGCGACGAAAGGCAGAGACTTTATCTATGATGGGGGACAAGACAGCTAGTTGAGATTCATCCAAAAGAGATTCATCTGGAACGTAGATAACAAAACGTCTGTTTCCTTTTATAAAATCATTTCCCCCAACAGCACGGCGGAATAGCTGATTGGTATCTTGAGGTATCCATTTATATTTTCGACTTCTCTAGCCTCTGACTCCCCGCTTGTCAAATTGGCGTAAATTAGCCGCTTTGTATTCCTAGAGTGACTAAATCCGACAATAATCACGGTTACACCAGCATTGTGTGCAGCTAGGTTCTTCCAGCTAAAAGGCGCATGGGCAAAGTTAATTACACAGCCTAAGCGGAACATTTCGCCCCAAAGTACAGACACCTGTGAACCTTGACAAATGGAACTGGTAGTTACAAATGCTGCTGCGCCATCATTATTTTCTAAGTAACGTGCAGCGTTGATAAGCCAGCCACACACATAATCAAGAGATCGCCACGAGGGAATATATTGGCTGAGGACTCTTTCGATATCTGATTTCTGTTCACTTGTCTGATTTCGAGTTCCCAAATAAGGCGGATTCCCACAAATATAAGTTTCTCCCCCCTCATTCTCAAACTCAATCTCTGCCTCATCCCGCGTTTCCTGCCACAAATCCAGATCCTCCCGTTGCACCCTCACCCCCTTATCCGTCGGCGGACAAAGACTCAACCAATCCAACCGCAACGCATTCCCACAGGTAATCCAATTCTCCGCCTTCAACGGCAAAAACTCCGCCAACGCCAACCTTTGACCCCGATACAACACATCACACTGATACTCCGCAATAATCAACGCCAACCGCGCAATCTCACAGGAAAAATGCCGAATCTCAATTCCCCGAAAATTCGTTAACGGAATCTCCGAAGCCCGATCCGCCTCCCCCGGCGCTGGTTAATCTCCGCCTCAATTGCCCGCATTTCCTTATAGGCAATCACCAAAAAATTACCCGACCCACAAGCCTACGGTGTACACACAAGTGGAGTCTGAGCAAGTTTCCACCCCAGGAAAAGCGACTCAAACTTCCGCAAACCCTTGACGAGAGTGGGCATTCCTGGAGGACGTTGGGAACGATAACCCGACCATCCTCCCAGGCGTGCAAT
>NZ_JAVKBY010000111.1:0-3579 GCF_040222985.1 Coleofasciculus sp. F4-SAH-05 | reverse complement strand
CACAAAAAGGATGGGTATTCCTATGCAAATTAAGTTGGATATTTTCTGGGTATTGAACCCCAGAAAATATCCCCCGTTTCCTCCCGCCACTGACCTGGGTACAGGTTCAGTGGGGGTCTCCACGGAGGAAGACAGATGAAGCTGAGGTCAATCCGGCTGTGCAATTTTCGCCAGTTTTATGGAAAGACACCCGAAATAACTTTGGCAACTGGCGATCGCAATACGACGGTTATTCATGGTAACAATGGTGCTGGAAAGACGACGCTATTAAATGGCTTCACCTGGGTTCTGTACGAGAAATTCACGGCGGCGTTTGCGTCTCAAGAACAATTGGTGAACAAACGGGCAATTAGTGAAGCTGCCTTAAAGGAATCGGTAGAATGTTGGGTAGAAATTGGGTTTGAGCATCAGAATAAACGCTATCAGGCAAAACGACTCTGCCGCGCTTACAAGACAGAAGCGGGCGTGGAACAGGGTAAAAGCGAATTATACCTGCAAATTGCCGATGATGATGGTCGCTGGCTCTTACCCCAACAATTGCCAGAAGATATCATTGGGCGTATCTTACCTGCAAGCTTACATCAATACTTCTTCTTTGATGGGGAACGCATCGAGCAAATTGCCCGTTCTGATAAAAAAGCCGACATTGCTGAAGCGACGAAGACATTGCTCGGCGTTGAGGTGTTAAATCGCTCAATTAAGCATCTCAAGGAAGCCAGAAAAACCTTAGAAGCTGAATTATCGTTAATCGGCGATTCGGAAACCAAAAAACTACTCAAAGAACAAAAGCAACTGGAACAAAAAAGTCACAATCTAGTAAGTCGTCAAGTCGAAATCGAGCAGGAATTAGCCCACCACGATGAATTAAAGCAAACCTTGAGTAGTCGCTTGTTGGAACTCGGTGGCGCTCAAGAGTTGCAACAGCTACGGGATGAACTGGAAGCCCAACAAACATTACATCGAGACCAGCTTAAACAGGCAAAAGATAACCTTAAACGCGCCCTGTCTACACGTAGCTATACTGTATTATTATCCCCAGTGATCACAGCGTTTCAGTCCATTGTCGAAGACTTGCGATCGCGCGGCGAACTTCCGGTTGGGATTAAACAGCAATTTGTCCAGGATTTGCTGCACAGCCAGCGCTGTATCTGTGGTACGCAATTACAGGAAGGAACGCCAGCCTATCAACAGGTTGCGGCTTGGAGGGAGAAAGCTGGATTAGCGGATGTGGAAGAAACGGCGATTCGCTTAGGGGTACAGGTTGGTGAAATTGAACGGCAAATCCCAGATTTTTGGGCAGATGTGGATCAGCAACAGATAATTCTAGCTCAAGAACGAGCGGAAATTTCTCGTATTGAAACCCAACTAGATGATATTAGAAAAAAGCTGCTCACGTTTCCAGATGAGGATATTAGCCAACTCCAAAAGCGCCTAGATGAAATTGATGTAACTCTGCGCGATTTAACTCTAGAAAAGGGAGCAAATCAGCAGCAAATTGAACAGTTAGCCACTGATATACAAGCCATCGTCAAGCAAATTTCCAAACATCAAATGAATCAGGCAAAGCAAGCCTTGGCGCAACGGCGGATTGCGGCAACTCAGGACGCGATTGAACGATTGATTGAAGTTAGAACCCGACTAGATAATCAGTTTCGCACGTCTTTAGAAAAGCGAGTTCAGGAGATTTTTACCGGGATTTCGTTTACGCCTTATCTTCCTAAGCTAAATCAGAACTATGAATTAACTTTAGTGGAAAAAACCTCTGGAAACGAAGAACTCGTGGCGGCGTCTACGGGAGAAAACCAAATTCTCAGCCTTTCATTTATTGGTGGAATTATTGATCGGGTGCGGGATTGGATTCAAGAACAGGCGCTGATGGGACCTGATAGTAGCACGTTTCCCATGGTTATGGATTCACCGTTTGGCAGTTTGGATGAAATTTACCGCCGCCAAATTGCCCAAACCCTGCCCACTTTAGCCAATCAGTTAGTCGTGTTAGTCACTAAGACTCAATGGCGAGGAGAGGTGGCGCAAGAGATGGAACCCTATATTGGTCGAGAATACGTTCTGGTTTACAATTCACCGAAACCCGAGTGCGATCGCGATCGCATGGAACTGGGAGGTGTTTGTTATGATTTGGTTAAACCTAGTCCGAATGAGTTTGAATATACAGAAATTGTGGAAGTGGAGTATGTGTTTTAGGGTTATCGGTTTAAGGCAGGACAATTTGGTTAGGAAAGGGAACAATGACAACCATCACCATTCGCGAACAGGAATCAACGGATAGCGGATTTACCGCGACTCTCAGTTTTGATGGGCGGGTGAATTATCCCATCGTGATTACTGACCCCTTCACCCCGAAACAAGAACAGATTCTGGAATGGTATTTTGAACAATGGTTAGTTTTTCCCCAATTGGGAACGGTGAAGGCATCACAGGCGAAGGAATCGGTTAAGTCTTACGGGGAACAATTATTTGAGCAGGTATTTAGAACCAATATTGACGCCTATAGCGAGTATCGGCAATTCCGGGGGAATTTAAGTCAGATTCAAATAGAGATTGAAAGCCAGACGCCAGAGTTTCAATCGCTGCATTGGGAAGCCCTGCGTGATCCGGATTTACCGCGTCCCCTGGCGGTGGATTGTCTGATGCTGCGGAAGCATACCAAACCCGTTCCGATTGGGGCTAGTATGCCAGCATTTCCGGTAATTAATTTACTCTTGGTGACAGCACGACCGGATGAAGACGGTTATCGTACCATTTCCCGCCCCTTAATTGAAGCGATTGAGACGGCAAAGTTACGGGTGAATGTGGAGTTATTGCGTCCGGCTACATACAAGGCGTTATCCGATAAGTTGGAGGAGAAAGGGGCGGGATATTATCATATTATTCATTTTGACGCCCATGGCTCGTTGATGAGTTATGAGCAAGTGCAGAAGGGGATAGAAAAAAAGCGGTATACGTTTCAGGCGCGGTGGGGGCGAGAGGATATTGATCCGTATGAAGGAGTGAAGGCGTTTCTGTTTTTGGAGGGAGAAAGTCAGGGAAAGGCTGATCCGGTGGAGGCGTCGGAGTTGGCGGGTTTGTTGACAGGAAAAGGGATTCCGGTTTGTATTTTAAATGCTTGTCAATCGGGGAAACAGATTTCTGCTTCTCTTACTCTTACTCCCCCCCTTCGTAAGCAGGGGGTTTTCATTTTCAAAAAATATACCACAATAAAAGCAAAATCTTTGCTGATCAAAACCGTTTTTTTAGCGAGTTTCAATTCTCTCTATTCAAAAATATTTTTAAGCCCAACTCTTTGCTTAATTTATAGCTGCAAAAAAGCTGAATCTCTTGCCAATTCGTCATTTCCAGGTTTGGCTTGTCTTTTTTTGAGCTTTCTTTTTTATTAAAATTAGTGGCATTGAATCTATTAATCGTTAAATTAGCAACATTTTTTGCCAATGGTTTCCTAACCACGCCTGTCCTTGACTAATTGATAAAAAACCCTTCGATAAAGATTCATAATTAAAGTTATCAATAAAGAAAATTTTTCGGCTACCGCACAATCTTTGATTCTTGAATTATCTTCTTGAA